>NZ_CALHGC010000238.1 GCF_938029485.1 uncultured Treponema sp.
ATTGAGACTGTGAGACCATTTGAACCGCGAAGAGGTTCAACTCTGGTCGAATAGTCTCAATTTTTCCGCGGGCTTGTTAAAAAAATGCCTGATGCGGTTGCCCTGAACAGTTGATATTGCAAAGAACGGTTTTTCCGTATATACTAAGGACTGTCTATTACTTTATAGGAGGATCTATAATGAACAAGAAAATACTTGCGCTGTGCGCATTTATGCTGCTGGCAGTTGTTCTGACTGCACAGACGGTACAGCCTAAAAAGCAAAAAATTAAGGTAGAAGGCAGGGAAAATGCCTCTCTGTATTTGACTGAAATTTATAAGACCGATAACTGGGCTGAATATTATTGCGTATACGAAGAAAATAAGAATACGTTTAATGAAGATGAAGCAGAGAAAGTTATGTATGAATTCTTTTCAAACTACAAACGCGATAATGCCTTTTCTTCCGTTGAAGTTGAGGATTTAAAAGGTGTTACCATCGGTAAGACAACAACAACGATGGAAAAACGGGTCGTTTTCCGTCACGTAAACAAACGGTAAACATACAAAAAACTCTAAAACTTTGAGTCTTTAGAATTTTTCCTTAGACTTAATTTGCGGTTTTGTGATTAATGAACTTTTGAAACGCTGATTAATCCTTAAAACGGGTTAATCGGCGTTTTCTTTGACGTGTTGAATGTATGGAAAGTTGTGTATTTGGAGGTAAAATAGAATGAAACCCACATTGTTGGTTTTAGCCGGAGGAATGGGGAGCCGTTACGGCGGCGTTAAGCAAATAGATGCGGTGGGGATGCATAATGAAACATTGCTGGATTATGCAGTCTACGATGCGGTTCATAACGGTTTCGGAAAAGTAGTATTCGTTATTCGAAAAGATATTGAAGCCGATTTCCGCGAGCGTTTATTTGATAGACTTGCCCGTAATTGTGATGCCGAATACCTGTTTCAATCCATCGATTCACTGATTGATTCTAAAGAAATCCCTCAAACGGTGAACCGTAAAAAACCGTGGGGTACCATTCACGCTGTATTGTGTGCCGAAAACTCAGTAAAAACTCCGTTTGCCATTATCAATGCAGACGACTATTATGGGCGCAAAGCCTATAAAACGATGGCAGGCCACTTGTCAACTTTGGACAATTATTCTTCTAACCATGCGATGGTCGGTTATATTTTGGAAAATACGATGAGCGAATCCGGTTCCGTATCCCGGGGAGTATGCAGCATTGAGAACGGGATGCTCGTTTCTATGAAAGAGCATACCAAGATTTCTTACGGTGAAGAAAACGGCAAGCAAGTGATTCTCTCCCAGCTCGAAAATGGAGTAACGCATCTGACCGGTAAAGAAACTGTTTCTATGAATCTCTTCGGTTTCAGTCTTAAAGCGTTTGAAGGTTTTCACACATTCTTTGAAGCGTTTATTAAAAAGAATATCGCGAGCGAAAAAGCCGAATGCCTGCTGCCGGAAGGCGCTAGTACGCTGGTTACCAAAGGACTCGGCACAATCAAATGTTATACCACCGATGAACGCTGGTTCGGTATGACCTATCCCGAAGACCGCGAAATCGTGAAAAAAGAAATAGCACAAAAAATTAAAGAGAACTATTATCCCGAATTCTTGTGGAAATAACCGGACAAAGAAGGTTGCTTGATCCTTTGACAAAACCTCCTTTTTCCGTTATCGTTTCCGCCTAGTATGAATACGTTGACGATAAAAGAATGTACCGGTATGGCGGTAAGACTTCCTGTTCAGCATTTTTTACAGAGCCGCCTTTGGGCGGAGTTTAAAAAACAACAAGGCTGGACATATCGGCAATATGAAGTGCATACTGCCGGTACCCGTTCTTTTTTGCTCACGGTGTTGTTGCGGCAATTAGGCTCATTCGGCTTTCTTGCCTATATTCCGATGGGGCCGTCTATCTTAACCGATTATGATTCGCGCCTTCCCGAAGCTATGCAAAAGAAGGGTCTTTTTCTTGCGGAGCTTGCCGAAAAACTGGTACCGCTGCTACCGACCTACGTTTTTTTGATCCGGTTTGATCCGCCGTGGGAGTGTGCAATTAAAAACGGGGAAATACGGAAGTTTTCTTCCCAAGATTTTCCGCTTATTCCCTGTACCGGCGGAAAAACACCGTGCCGTCTGATTAAAGCGGCTTCCGATATTCAGCCTCCCGATACGGTTCAGCTTGATTTAGAGCAGCCGCTTGATGTATTACTCAATAATTGCAAACCTAAGTGGCGCTATAATATCCGGCTCGCCGAAAAAAAAGGCGTACAAGTGCGCTGTTTTTCCGGAACCCAAGCCGAAGACGTCATACCGCTTTTTTATCGGCTGTATCGTGAAACTGCAGTAAGGGACGGTATTGCTATTCATAGCGAAAACTATTACCGCTCGCTTTGCCGGCTTGCGGCTGATCCTGCATTTGCCGCCGAACATACTCTCGTTTCAATCTATGTCGCGTATTTTGAAGAAAAACCGCTTGCTGCGATTATCACGCTTTTTTCTCCGAGCGGAGCCGTATATCTGTACGGCGCTTCCTCGAATGAACACCGCAACCTTATGCCTACGTATCTCCTGCAATGGCAGGCAATCCAAGATGCGCAAAAGTACGGTTGTCCATCCTATGATTTTTACGGGATTCCGCCAACCGATGATTCGCACCATCCTATGTACGGCTTGTATCGGTTCAAAACGGGATTCGGCGGAACTATTATTCATCGAGTAGGAACACTTGATATTCCGGTACGAGGCTTCCGCTATCGCCTCTACTCGTGTGCCGAACAGTTACGGGCATTTTGGTTTAAAAACCTCAAAAAGAAGCTTCGCGTTCACAACCGAAAATCGTAATGCTTGGATTGCAAGTGAGACAAATGTTTGTCATTGCGAGACGAGCTGTATAAAAACTAAATTTTATGATAAACTATTAGCTGAGGTAAAGCGATGATAAATGTTTTTATCGATACAATTACACCTTGTCTCAGCGATGCTAAAACAGGAGAGCTCGTTCAGACAGAAGTTATACAAATTACGCGAAAATCTTTTTTGAAAAAGTATAATAAGAAAAATGGATGGTATACAAACTGGGATCAGCTTATCGATGATAACGAAGTTTATGCTCTCGTTGTAGAAGGCTCGGTTGATATACAAGGACTTGTTTCTGTTGTAAAAGATGACAATGCAAAAGCTTGTTATATTTCATGGATGTGTGCGAGCCCTGAAAATAATCATCAAATTACGGAATCGATTAGATATAAAGGTGTTGGCGGACATTTGTTTGCAATTGCTGCAAACAAATCAATCGACTTCGGTTTTGAGGGCATGATGTACGGATTTGCCGCGAACAAAATGTTACTTGATCATTATATCGAAAAATTTAATGCTGAATTTATCGGAATTCTTCATCCGTTTCAATTTGCAATTGATGAAGACAATGCAAAAAATATCATGGAGGTTTACACTTATGACTGGACTGATGAAAAATTATAAAGAAACTTTAAAAGATACCCCGCAACCTATATTGTTGTCTCAAATGGAAAATAGTATAGATTTGAAAGCATTATTTTCTTATGCAAAAGCAAATAATATGAAGGTTTCTGAATTATCAGAAAGTGATAAGAAAAAATTTGTCAGGGCAAGGTGTTCATTATAGTTAAAATGTAATGACAGTGAAACAGTATAAAAATTTATAAAAAATACTCGTTATCAGTTATACTGATGAAGCATCTTCTAAAAGCTATACTTGAGTTTTTAGAGATGCTCATAATACTCAGTCTAAACTTACATTGCCTAGCAGCATCGGAGGAACTATGCCGGTACGTGTCATAACAGCGGATGACTTTGGAGTCAATTTTGTCAATAAATCTTTTCTTAAATCAGGACAAGACGAATACACCGTCCGTTTTACCCAGAACCCTGCCGAAAAGCACCGATGGCGGCCGCTTACCTTTAACGAAGTTGAAACGCTCATCAAGAACGGAAATACCTGTACTAACTGGAATACGTTTTTGGTGGAAGATCCCTTTACGCCGTCGCTCATTAAAAACTCGCTTTTTGCCGGATTGGTGAGGATTTCCTCTTTAACCGAATGTTATCTGCGCTACCATGATTTTATTGTTCCTGCGGGGATTACCAACAGCAAAATTATCTCCTGCGATATCGGAGCGAACTGCGCCGTGCATGATTGCGCTTATCTTGCGCACTATATTGTCGGGAATACCGTCATTTTAAGTAGAATAGATGAGATGGCGGCAACCGATCATGCCAAATTCGGCGAAGGGGTCATTAAAGACGGGGAAGATGAAGCAGTCCGCGTTACAATCGATGTGATGAATGAAGCGGGCGGACGGGAAATTCTCCCCTTTGCGGATATGATTTGCGCCGATGCGTTTATATGGGCGCGGTACCGCGATGATGCAAAGCTGATGGCACAGCTGAAAAAGCTGACGCAGGCTTCTTGCGACTCCGCTCGCGGTTATTACGGTACCGTCGGGGACAACGCAGTGATTAAAAGCTGTAAGATTATCAAGGATGTCCGATTCGGTGAGGCGGTCTATATTAAGGGCGCCAATAAGCTAAAAAATCTGACCATCCGCTCTTCCGCAGCAGAAGCGACCCAGATTGGGGAAGGTGTTGAGCTGGTCAACGGGATTATCGGATACGGCTGCCGCGTGTTCTACGGCGTTAAGGCAGTGCGCTTTGTGCTCGGAAATAACTGTACGCTCAAATACGGCGCCCGCCTCATTCACTCCGTGATGGGAGATAATTCAACCATCTCCTGCTGCGAAGTATTAAATGCGTTGATCTTTCCCTACCATGAGCAGCATCACAATAATTCCTTTCTTATCGCCGCGATGATTCAGGGGCAGTCCAATATGGCGGCCGCCGCTACGGTAGGTTCAAACCACAACACCCGCGGTAATGACGGAGAGATTATCGCCGGCAGGGGATTTTGGCCGGGGCTTTCCGCGACGCTCAAGCATAACTGCCGGTTTGCGTCCTTTGTGCTGTTGAATAAGGGCAATTACCCCGCCGAACTGGATATTCCTTTCCCGTTCAGCTTGGTCAGTGATAATTTGCGGGAAAATTGCCTCGATATTATGCCCGCCTATTTTTGGATGTATAATATGTATGCGCTTGCCCGCAATAACGATAAATTCAAAAAACGGGATAAACGGAAAACAAAGACGCAAAAGATTGAAACCGAGGTGCTTGCCTGCGATACCGCCGGAGAAATTATGCACGCGATGGAATTGCTGGAGCACATCTTTGAAACGGCATGGACGGCGACAGGAAATCAACCCGAAAGCGCTCAACATCTTTTGACTCATAAACGGGACGAGCTGAAAAAACTGCCCCTCACTGCCGAAAACATCGAACATTCCGCCCGCCCGGTGAAGATTCTGCACGGGGTTGATGCATGGTATGCGTACCGCGATATGCTGGTATGGTACGGGGTAACCGTTTTGGCACAATACATCGATGAAACCGGCGCCGACGGTGAGGTGTTTAGCCGTAGTGGTGTATGGAGCCGGTTCAAGCTTCAAAACGGAACAATCCCGTGGGTCAATGCAGGCGGGCAGCTGATACGCGAGGACGAATATGACCGGCTTCGCAGCAGGATCGGGGCAGGGGAGTTCAATTCGTGGCACACAATCCACGCCGAATACGACCGGCTCTGGGAACGGTATCCCTTTGACCGCGCAGAACATGCCTACAGCGTACTCTGCCGACTTGCCGGAGTTTCCGCCCTTACCGAATCACAGTGGCGAACCTACCTTGACGAAGCGCTCCGCTTGAACCGTTACATCGAAGCGCAGGTTCTTATCACCAAGAAAAAAGACTACACCAATCACTTCCGCGATATTACCTACCGGAATCGGGCTGAGCGGGATGCCGTACTCGGTCACGTGGAAGACAACGCCTTTGTGCAGCAGTCTAAGCAGAATGCGCAGCACTATGCTGAGCTTTTTGCTCCGCGAAGAGGTTCAACTCTGGTCGAATAGTCTCAATTTTTTCGCGGGGATATTAAAAAAGCGGCCTGATGCGTTTACCCTGTCTCGTTTGCCCTTTATCCTTTTTTTATTTTGCCGATATTGATTACGGAGAATATACTATGAAAAAGCGGATACCGATAGTGCTTTTATGCTGCACTATGCTTTATGGTGCGGTATATGCAAAAACAGTCGGTTTTGCTTGTATCTATAATGCCGATGCGCCGGCCGGAGCAGCCGAACTGACGACAGCGCTCGAAACCGAACTTTTTGACTTTTGTTTCGATCGCGGAATGGTAGCAACCAGCATTGAATATATCGTAGGAAAATATGAGCAATACAAGGATAACGTCTCGTTGATAAAACGGTTCGATTCGTCGGTTGACTATGTGGCTGCGCTGTATTGTGAATATAAGCAAGCCGCAGGGGATACCGTAAATAGACAGAATCCGGTCATTGAATGGAAGAACCTCGAATGGAAGTTCATCGATTTTCCCTCTCAAAATATTATTTTTGAAGAGAAGATCGATCCGAAAACAATACCGGAAATTGAACTGAGACGGAAAATAAAAAACGCCGGTCAAACTATCGGTGCGAGTATATTAGACCTATTCGATAACACCGTTGTCGAATAGGTCGACGAGTTCAAAACCGCACAAATGGCACGATTTTGAACATCGCATTTCAAGGTAACCTGTTTCGAAACGGAAGTTTCCAAACAGGTTTAATTGGAAACTTTATAGGCTAAAAAGGGGATACAGATGATCAAAAAAACAATAACTATCCTGAGTATGTTGATATTAAGCGCTGCGCTGATATGGGCAGTATGGGAAGGCAATGCGGCTTCAGGATCGGGGGAAGATTTTCCTTCGGGGCTTTTTGCGTCTAGCGATTTATTCCCGAAATATACGCTTATCGAAATCACCAATTTGGAGCAAAATACGGTCTCCCGTGCCGTTATTATCAACAATACGGGATCCGGCGGTTTACTGGTAAAGGTATCACCTGATTTAGCGGCTGCTTTAGCCATCAAAGAAGGAAATACCGTGCGCGTACGCGTGTCCGTACCGCCGGTGGTGGCCGAGAAAGGCGCCGATCCGGTACTGTTAGGCAAAGTTGAAGATACGCTGCCGGTTCCAACGGCCGTCCCTGAAAAATCGGCATCCGAACCGGAGATTATACCTGCTCCGATTGTAGTTTCGGCGATAACCGAACCGGCAGGGGTGCTTGCACAATCCCAATATTCGGCAGAAGCTGAAAAACCGGTGCCGACCGCCGCTTCCATCCAAGAACCGCCGGTACAAGCAGACAGCGAAAGTTTAGACAAATACGCAGAATCGGTACCGGATGCAGGAGAAATAACCGTTTCGGAAGCAGCCTCCGTCTCAGACGATTCTCAAGACCCTGTTCCTGAAGTTTCAACCCCAATGGCGCCGGAACCTATAGCAGGTGAGGAAGAACCTGTAAAAGAAGCAGCAGAGCCGATGGATGCTCCCGAACTTTTTGCCGCCGAACCGGAGAGTGAAATACCGTCAACGGAAGTTAAGGAAGCGCAAGACGAACCGGAAATTGTTGCTGTTGCGGAATCTCTGCCTGCAGAAGATAGTACGGGGGATGAGACTGTTGAACAACTGGCCGTGTTGGTGCCGTCCGAACCGCGGGCGCCGAACAGTGAAGACATTCCCTTGCCGAAAGAAACTGAAAAACCTGTTGCACCTGCCGTTACGCAACCTGCCGAAGAAGTTTATACCGCTAACGCTCTTACAAAGGGAGCATTTTATGTGCAAGTCGGCCGGTTTAAGGACGTACTGAATGTAGAAAGCTTTGTAGAAATGTACGGTAAGCAGTATCCTGTTACGATAGAAAAATCAGCTACGGCAGATGTTTTTTATAAGGTGTATGTCGGACCGTTGCAAAAGGACGAACGGGGTGCGGCATTGGAAACCTTTCAAAAATTAGGTTTTAAGGATGCCTTCTTAAAAAAAGCGCCCTAAACTGCACTACTATAGCGGCACAGGGGGCTTTCAAGACAACCAAGTGTTGAGTGTCCGCCCTGATAGAGAAGGGGTGAAGATGGACTTCCGACGAAAGAAGGATTTTTTAGTTTGTATCGACAGCGACGGCTGTGCTATGGATACGATGAGTCTCAAGCACTACCGCGCTTTCGGGCCGGAGTTGGTAAACATATTCAATTTGCAGGATCATGCGGAACCGGTTCTCCATTATTGGAATAAGGTAAACCTATTCAGCAAAACGCGTGCCGTCAATCGCTTTAAGGGCTTTTTTGAGGTATGCCGGTTTATCGACAAGCATTTTAGTCCTGTTGACGGATTGGAAGCGTATGAACATTTTCTTAATTCGGGCGGAAAGTTGTCGAACGAAGGCATTAGGCAGGCATATCAAAATGCAGGGCATCCTATTTTTGCACTTGCCGAGCAATGGTCGATTAATGTAAATAAGACTATCGCTTCAATACCTTTGGAAGATAGAATTCCCTTCCCCCATGTTTACGAAAGCATTGAAACCGTTTATGCCGTTGCGGATATAGCTGTTGTCAGCTCAGCCAATAATGCCGCTGTGACTGCCGAATGGGAGCAAGCCGGTTTAACAAAGTTTGTGAACGGTATTTTTACCCAAGAAAACGGCAGTAAAAAACAAATTCTTGCCTCATTAAAACAGGCCGGCGGATATAAAGACGGCCGTATATTAAAGCTGGGCGATGCTCCCGGCGATTTGCAGGCAGCGCAAAGCAATGCGGTGTTCTTTTATCCGATTATTCCCGAAAAAGAAGCCGAAAGCTGGCTTCAGTTTAAAACTACCTATTTTCCCCTTTTTATCGACGGACGGTACGCCGAATGTGAGCAGCAGCTCATCGGCCGGTTTTATTCGGAACTTGAGGATTGATTAATCATGAAACAGCATAGGAATAATATAGCAAAACTTTTAGAAATATTCTTTTTTTTCATTGTCGCCATAGCTCCTGCGTTTACAGAACCGCTGCAGTCTGTTAAAACCAAGTATTTTGAAATTA
>NZ_CALHGC010000239.1 GCF_938029485.1 uncultured Treponema sp.
CGGTATCACGGCTCAAAATTATGCAGCGCATATTGCGGAACGGCAAGAGTATCTCCGTCCGCTGCCTGCCTATTACGGTATGGAAATAGTCGCCTATCATCCTTTACATTCTATTTATCGTCCGAACTTGTTTCTTAAAAAATTTGATGATTCTTGCTGTATGGACTTTGAAGCCGCCGCTCGGCTCATCGATGCGATTGCCGCTTTTTCCGAAAGTGCAGTGATTTCTCTGTCGCTCTATGGGGAACCGCTCCTGCATCCTCGCTTTGCAACACTTGTAGCGCTGATACTGAACCACCCAAACCTTTCGGTATTGATAGAAACGAGCGGCATTGCGGATAAGACGGCATATAATCTTGAGTATTTTACTCAACTCGCTCAAGTGTGCAGGGATGTGCCGCCGAGGAGCGGCGGACACTTGCCGATTTATTGGATTGTCGATATCGATGCGGCAGGATCGAAAACGTACGGCGCAGTTCATCAGCTTCCCGATGAGGAGGCTGAACGCTCTTTAAAGCAGGCGGTAACTTTTGCGGATAAGTTGGCCCAAGTGTTTCCCAAGGCGGTATGGGTACAGATGACGCGGATGAATGAAAATGAAGCGGAATTGGAGCCGTTCTACCGGCTATGGGAAAAACGGGAAGCAAAGCCGCTTATCCAAAAATACGATCACCTCTGCGGAGTGCTCCCTAATCGCCGCCCTGCCGACATTTCTCCGTTACATCGGCATTCCTGCTGGCACCTCAAGCGGGACTTGTCTATTTGCACGGATGGAACCGTCCCGCTCTGTAAAGAAGATGTCAACCGTTCAGTTGTACTCGGCAATGCCTTTACAATGCCGCTCGAAACGATTTGGGAAAACGGCCTACGTTTTTACTCTGATCAGATACAATCCTGCTATAAGGGGGTATGCGAACATTGTGACGAATATTATACCTACAACTTTTAACGAACGGAAAGTTTCACATACCATTATCGGCGGTATACAGTATCGGGGGCAAAACAAGACGGAAGATTTCTGTGTTATCGTGCTTAACCGCGGTAGAAAATATTATCGGCAGCTCTTTTTTGAACAACTGTTAGCTGAAGGATTTACATCCGTTATTTCGATAGAGTCAAGCCCCGACGCAGGCGATATGGAAAGCCTGACAACTAAATTTCCACAAGTACGCTTTTTATTCCCGCAAGAAAAACTCACCGTCGGGGAGATGATTAATCTCGGTTTTGCCGAAACGGTTGCTCCGTATATTATGGTACTCTGGAACGATACGCGTATTCCGCCGGGGAGCTTTACCGATCGGGTGTTGGAGAAGGTTAAGCAAGAGCATTTACTGTGTGCAGCGCCTGTGCTGGCGAATGTACGGGGAGAGGCGGTGCCCAATCAAATGGTTCCCGGCCTGAACGGAAACCGGTTTTCCACCGAACAGTTTCCCTGTATCAAAAATAAGACGGCGACTATCTATCCCTATGATTTTATGGGAATTTATAGTAGAAATAAGTGTATGCAGCTCGGCGGTTTTGATTATACTATTCAGAATCCCTATTGGCAAAATCTTGATCTCGGCTTTCGCGCGCACCTTTGGGGAGAGTCGATCCGTATCTTTACTTCGTTTAGGATTCACTATGAAGGGGAGCCTGCGCCGGAAAATATTTCTACCGATGCTTCGTACCGCCAGTTTTATCTCAAGAATCTTGCGCCGGAACTGACGGGCGGGGAGGCTGCTATTCCTTTTAAGTTATTCTGGAGCTATCTGCATAACTCCGGTTTAAACCCGCTGCACGCATGGCAGCATTTTTCTGCCGTACGGCGATGGATTGAATTGAATAAAAACCGGTTTACAACCACCGCCCGTACGCTGATAGAGCATTGGGAGCCTTTTATATGAGCGTTTATTCGGGCGTTGCCGTTGTCGTACAAGCGCGCCTTAATTCTTCACGGCTGCCGCGCAAGGCGCTCCTCAACCTTTGCGGCAAGCCGCTTCTTGCCTATACGCTTGAAGCGATGCGGGAGATTCCTGCGGAGCGGTACATCCTTGCTTGCGACAAGGCGTCTGCGGCGGATTTTGCGCCGATCGCGGAACAATACCATTTTACCCTCATCAGCGGTTCCGAAACCGATGTGTTGGGGCGCTTTTGTTCGGTGATTAGGCAGTTTGAAACCTCACTCCGGCCTATTACGACGATTATCCGCGCAACGGCAGATAATCCTTTTTTGTTCACCGAAGCAGCCGAATCATCCGTTCAGCGGTTTGTGGAACTGGAAGAGCCTGATTACTTTACCTACACCGGCCTTCCGCACGGCAGCGGCGTCGAAATTTTAAAGGCGAAGAGCCTTCTTACTGCGGAGCGGCTCACCGATGATGCGTATGACCACGAACACGTCGGCCCCGCCCTGTATCGGCATACCGACACCTTTATCTGTATAAAAGAAACCGCTCCGCTGCGATGGTATGCACCGCACCTTCGGACAACGGTGGATACGCAGGAGGATTTTGACCGTGCGGAATTGATGATGCAGTACCTGCAAAGGGAAAAAGCTTCAATGCCTCCGCCTTCGTCCGCAGTGATGAAGGCGTGCCGCTATGCCGGTCGGATTGCCGTGTTTGTTCCGTCGGTACGGGAAGGGCAGGGGTCGGGACATCTCCGCCGCGCCTGCAGCTTGATACAAGAACTGTCTCCTCAGCTGCGCTGCGTGCTGTATCTCCGCGGTTCACCTCAACCTCCGTTTGTGCAGGATGTGATTAAGAAGATGGGAATTACCGAAACGGTCAGCGAAATTCCCGATCAAGCCTGTGTCTTTATCCTCGATAATTTTAGGACGCAGGCGGAAGAAGTGCGTCAGCTTAAAAAAATTGCGCCGGTGATCGCCTTGGACGAAGGCGGGGAGGGAAGGGCATTCGCCGACTATCTGATCGATATTCTCCCGACTTTGCCCGACAAAAGCGGATTAGCGATGCCGCCGGCTGATAATGTATCGGCTGGGCCGGCGGATGCATCGGGTGTGCCGTCGGGGATACCGGCTTCATCATCGGCGCCGTTACAGCGCACTACAGATCACTCAGAACGTGCTGCCGATTATTCCGACAGAGCTGAACGTAGCACCGATCGCGTTGAAGCGTCCGAAGCGCTCCGCGCCAATCTCACCGAAGTCGGTTTTATCGAGCTGCCTCGAAAACGGAAGCGGGACGGGGCTTTAAAAAAATACGAAAAGAACGAAAAATACTTTTTTCCTCTTGAAAATGCGAAACTTCTGATTGTATGCGGCGGGGAAGATGCCACTCAAATGGGACTTCCGCTTGCTTATACGTTTGCCGAACTCGGCGCGGAAGTTTCCGTCATTGAGCCGAGCGAAAAAAAATATGCTCAGCAGAAAATGAATCTCTATGTGTATCCCTATTTGGAAAACCTGAGGGATAGGCTCTGTGAATGGGATATCGTGGTAACGCACTACGGCTTTACCGCCTTTGAAGCGCTCGCGGCAGGCTGCGCCGTTATTCTCGTCTCTCCGACCGATTATCATTATCAACTGGGTATCAACGCGGGCTTTTCAACGATGCCCGCCGGGATTTCTTCCGCTCATGATTTTAAGACGCTGTTCAAGGCCGGTATCGGTATTCCGTCCATCGTTACGCCACAGTCAAAAGAGAAAAGTCTCGCCGATTTTATATTAAAGCTTTCTACGGCAACCGCGCACCGCTGCCCGCTTTGCGACGAACAATCTCCGCTTTCTCCCGAAGGCAGGGCGGAAAATAAAACCGTTTCAGTCTGTCCGGTCTGCGGGATGCACTATCCTTCGTTTATTGCCGCTGAAAAAAAGGACTACAGCGAACAGTATTTTTTTGAAGAATATCAAGCTCAATATGGAAAAACTTATCTTGAAGACTTTGAATCGATTAAGCGGCAGGGCTTACGCCGGATGTCGATTATCAATGCCGTTTATGCAAAGGTTTTCAACGGGGGCAAGGAAGAGTCTCTTTTTGAAGGGCTTCATCACGGTACAAAGAGGATTCTCGATGTAGGCTGCGCTTACGGCCCCTTCCTTGTGGCTGCAAAGGAGTCCGGCTGGAATCCGGTCGGTACCGATATTTCTGCGGAGGCTGTGCACTATGTTTGCAAGACGCTGCAGCTTCCCGCGTGTCAAGCGCCGTTTCCCGTACTTCCGGCACGGTTCCCTTTTACGGTTGAAAAAACATTTACCGAACAGCATAATCAGTCGCTCAGTATTCCCCTTGAAGCGGGCGGTTTTTCCGCAGTAACGATGTGGTTTGTGATCGAACATTTTCAAGATTTGAATTCAGTGCTGCAGAAGGTTTCCGATCTTTTGATCGGTGGAGGGATTTTTGCTTTTTCGACGCCGGCATTGTCGGGCGTTACCGGCCGTTGGAACCGCCGTCTCTTTTTTGCACAGAGCCCAACCGATCACTATACCATCTGGGATAGGCGGCAGGCAAAAAAACAGCTGGAGCGCTACGGTTTTACCGTAAAAAAGATTGTGTCTATCGGGCATCATCCCGAACGGTTCCCTCACGCCGCAAAGATAAAAAAAGGCGGCCTTCGCTGGAATATACTGATGCTGATCAGTAAGCTTTTTAAGCTGGGGGACAGCATGGAAATTTATGCGGTAAAGCAGGGGGAGTAAATCAAAGCCGTACAAATAGCACGGCTTTGATTTACACAAGTTTGCACAAGTGCAAACTTGTATTATTATATGCACGTTCTCACTTCGTTGCGAACGTGCGTAAAAAGTCAATCGAAAGTTGAAACTTTCTTCTTGACTTTTTATTGGAGTTTTGGATGACTAAGAAACGGGTGTTTATGCTCGGCGCAGGGTTTATGCAGGGCGTTGCGATACGCGCTGCCTGCGCGCTCGGCTGCACCGTGGTTGCAGCCGACGGAAATCCGTCCGCAGTGTGCGCAGCGGAAGCCGATGAGTTCGTCTGTATCGACTTAAAAGATACCGCGCGCCTTATCGACTATGCGCGGTATTTACAGCAAAACGGCGGAGTCGATGCGGTGTTTACCGCCGCGACGGATTTCTCAGCCGCAGTTGCCGCAGTTGCGGCTGCCTGCGGCTTGCGCGGGCACACACTTGAAGCAGCGCTCAATGCGACGGACAAGGTGCGGATGCGGGAATGTTTCCGTAAAGCCGGTGTTCCATCCCCTGCTTTTATCGGACTGACCGCCGCCGATCTTGAAGCCTCTACCGCTGCGGGCGCTACTTTACATACTGGGGTTCCGGCCGGATCCGCGGAATCTTTTACAGCTGCCGGTAGGAGTTCCGCCGGGTTTGAGTCAGATATATGTGAGCAGACACTCGGCGTTCTGCTTGGAGAACTTGCAGGGCGTTTCCCCTTGGTGGTAAAGCCTGTCGATAACATGGGCGCCCGCGGGTGTTCGCTCGTCGAAGATATTTCCGGCTTACGGGAAGCGGCGGCAACCGCCATACGGTATTCGCGGAGCGGGCGCATCATTGTTGAAGAATACATAGAAGGAAGTGAGTTTTCTATTGAAGGGCTGATCTTCGGCGGGCGGCTTTATGTAACCGCGCTTGCCGACCGGCATATCTTTTTTCCGCCGTATTTTATCGAGATGGGGCATACCATCCCGTCGGATTGCCCGCAAGAAATTGCCGATGAGGTTATTTCGGTGTTTGAACGCGGCGTTCATGCGCTCGGCTTAACCGACGGAGCGGTAAAGGGCGATATTTTAGTGCGGGACGGCAAGGCTTTTGTCGGAGAAATCGCCGCCCGTCTTTCAGGCGGCTACATGTCCGGCTGGACTGTTCCCTACAGTTCCGGGCTGGATATTACGGCGGCGGCGCTAACCCTTGCACTCGGCGGTTCGCCCCGGCTGCACACCTGCGGGAAGGATTCTTTCGTTATCCCGCTCAAGCAAAACTGTCCGTTTGTGTCTGCGGAGCGGGCATGGATTTCCATTCCCGGGCAGGTGGCAGCCGTCAGCGGCTTGGAAGCCGCACGCGCAGCGCCCTTCGTCAAAGATGTGTTTCCCCGTGCCGGTGCAGGCGATACGGTGGTGTTTCCGCAGAACAATGTTGAAAAATGCGGCAACGTATTGAGCGCTGCGCCGAGCCGCCGTGAAGCGGTGCAGGCAAGCGAGACTGTCTGCCGTAAAATCGTGCTGAGGCTTAAACCACATATTGCGGAAACCGATGCTTTCTTGGCGGAGCTGCATTCCCCTGCGGAACAGCAGGCCTTTCCGCCGAATTTTCTGCAATTTACGGAGCCGCTTGCTGGCGCCGATGCTGCAGCTTCGGATGTTTTTTTTGACCGGTTACTCGCGGATGCCGCTTACGAAGAAAAAGACGGGTTTGTGCTGCCGAGTTTTTTAACCGCTGCGCTCGATTCCGCCCGCGACCTGCAAGGAAGGACGCTTCGGGAACTGCTGCGTCAGGCGCTTGAGCTGGAACCGGGACTGGCTGCCGTGCTGTGCTCCGTTCCGGCGGAAAGCAGCGGATCCGCTCCGGTTGTTCCGGCAGAAAAGAGCGCCGTAATGAGTGCTGCCGTTCCCACGGAAAGTCGCGGCTCCGCTTCTGCTGATATGCAGCGGAAGAACGGATATTGGAAGGCGCTGATCCGCGGCGGACTGCAAGGATTACTCTATCGGTATGACTGCGAAAAGGCATAACAGCAAACTTTTTATCGCCGGTATTTTCCTCTTTTTATGTGGGGTTGCTCCTGTCTTCGCTGTGGAAAAAAATGTCTCCGTGCTTGAGGCTGCGGATAGGCTTGGCGCCGACCTTACATGGGATCCGCTTTCGCAGGAGATAACGTTTGCAGTTGGAGACCATACGGCACAGTGTAGGATCGGCAGTCCGCTTGTGTTTTTTGATTACCGTGAAGCGGTAATCGCTCAAGCTCCACAGATGGGAACGGATACACAGCCGCAGCTTTCGGCTGAACTCTTTACGCAGCTGGAGAATTTTTTTAAACAGTTTGATACCGGCTCATTTTTCCGTGTCGGCGCAATTCTTATCGATCCCGGTCACGGGGGAAAGGATCCCGGTACGAGCGGTTCTTATGTTGAAAACGGTAAAACTATCCCTGTCTACGAGAAAAATATTGCGTTAACCGTTTCGCTTGCCCTCTATGCTTTGTTACGCGAAACGTATCCCGATAAAAAAATTCTTCTAACTCGTTCGGATGACACGTATCCCAGTTTAGAGGAACGGGTTGAGATGGCTAATAAAGTACCGCTCAAAAAAAACGAGGCTATACTGTATATTTCTATTCATGCAAATGCTGCTCCGTTTAATAAGAAACCTTACGGCTTTGAGGTCTGGTATTTACCCCCCGACTATCGGCGTGATGTAATCGATAAAAATGCAGCGTCAAAAGAAATTGCCCATATTTTAAATATAATGCTTGAGGAAGAATTCTCTACTGAAAGTATTTTAATTGCAAAGAACATTTCAGATGGATTGGAGGCTCAGATCGGCAAAGAGAGTAAAAACCGCGGTTTAAAAGAAAAGGAGTGGTTTGTCGTACGGAATGCGAAGATGCCGAGCGTACTCATCGAGTTGGGATTCGTAACTAATCCCGAAGAAGCAAAACGCCTGAATACCCCCTCCTACTTGCAAAAATGCGCCCAAGGAATATATAATGGCCTCACTGCATTTATCTCTCGATTTGAGGGACAATAGGTAAAACTAGGCAAACGCATTCAAATATTTGAAGCGGTTGCCTTCCTTTTGCACGAAATTTTTTCGAAAATTTCGTGCGGTTTATTGTTAAAAGCAGGGTAATCGCATCAGACAAATGGATAAGAATCGCAGAAAAATGAGGTTGGGCAACCATTTGAACCGCGAAGAGGTTCAACTCTGGTTGAACAGCCTCATTTTTCTGCGGGGATTTTCAAAAAATATCTGATGCGATTGCCCTGATAGGTAAGGTATGAGATGAGTTTTTTTACAAAGCAGAGGCTGATATG
>NZ_CALHGC010000240.1 GCF_938029485.1 uncultured Treponema sp.
ACCCCAACCGCAAACGCCGTGGCCGAAAATATCACACGCTGCATTCCGCTTTCCGGCGCAATAACCGGAAGCCGTGCAAAAAAATCCGCTGACGCAAAAATTATCCGGTATGCGGCGTTTAATCCGTAACCGAGCGGCAGACCGGTAAACGGGAAGATGAGCGCAAGCGGAATGCAGATAAGTCCCGCAATAAGAAAAACCGAAACAAGCGGGCTGACCGCGCACGAAGCAATTACCCCCGCCGCTGCGATATTCCCGATTGCAGAGATAACAATCGGAGCGGTGAAAAGCTGTGCGCCGACGGATGCGGAAATACTGCCTGCAAAAGACGGCGGTATTTTTCCAGCCATGAGACGAGCGCACGCATCGCCGAAGATGATGATACCTGCACATGCCCCATACGAAAGCATGAAGCCGAGCGTTATTGCTTCGGCGCCGGCGATTGCGATATGCACGGTCAACATAGCGCACAGCACGGACAAGGGCGGCGGCTTTAAACCGAGCGCTTTTCCTGCAGCAGCAATACACACCATTCCCAATGCGCGGTTCAGCGAAGGAGCGGAACCTGCAAACCAGACAAAAAGGAAAACCGCCGCAAGCGAAAACCATACTGCCCTGCTCTTATGCCCGAATATTCTGCCGCCTTGCAGCGCCGCCGTCCCGATTAATGAAAGGTGCATCCCCGACAGTGCAAGAATGTGAGCGAGGCCGGCGTTGCGGAAAGCGGCGATGCATTCCGCCGGTAAGAACGCCCTATCGGCAGCCAACAGCGCAAGCAAAAGGCCGCCCGCCTCACCCCAGCCGTACAGCATCCGCATAAAGGCAAAGCGGAAAAACGCACGAAGGCGGCTGAGCGGAGAGTTCCATCCGAGAAACACCGGCTGCACCGGCCGCGCATAAAACACCGTTTCGGTTTTACTAAAGCGTCCGGTAATCGACAGCCTCATACCCCGCACATAAAACCGGCAAACTTCCGGCTTCCGCAAATAGTCGGCAAATACAGCCGTACCGTGCAACAGCGGCGCTGCCTGGGATTGTGCCGCTCCGCCGATTCGGGTAATACCGCCTGAATATGTTCCTTGAACAAGCGCGGACGGAACAAAGAGCTGCACGGCGCCCGATGCGGAAAATTGTTCATTGCGGCCGGCAGTGCACGCAATCAGCTTAACCGGTAAGCGGTAATAGCCGGTACCGGACGGAACGGGTTCTCCGGTTAATTCTGCAATAACCGTTCGTACCGTAGACAACGAAGCAAGCGTTTGCGGCGGACGCTGTTCTCTTTGCAGTATATGCACAGAATACGAACCGATTGCGACACCCGCCGCTATACAAAGCGTAAACCGTATCACAGACAGCGTCTGCTTATTTCTGCCGCGCTGGGTTCGGTATCTCCTGTGCAGCAAGTAAGCGGCCGCAGATGCAGTTATCAACGACAGCAAGAGAGCGCACAGTAACAAAAAAGCCGTTATAAAAACAAAAGATATAATTCTACTGCCGTTTTGTGCAAATGCATACAGCCCGTAAAAAGCTGCCGTCGCCGCAACAGCTATGATCGTAATAGGAGGAACACCGTGTTTATCCATACTCACCTCTTACGATTTCTTATACGACACGAGATGCAAAACGGCTGAAAATTACCGGTGTTTACGGCATAAAGATCTTAAAAATTTCAGTTTTTAGGAGTGCTCTTTTGTTTTGATATTTTTATATGATATAGCGTGTAATCTGCAGGATTACCTTTAAATCGTATCTGTTGCTTCTGTACGGTATCGGTAACGGAAAGAATGGCACGTTTAACGGAGCGATTATTGAAAAGAGCTTCGGAAATAACGATCTCATTCGGAAGCGCAGTATAGGTGATATCAAGCGCGCTGTTGACTGTTAAACCGATATAATCGAGCAAGTTATTCAAGGTAACCATCAGCACAGGGCCGCTGTGTAAGCCGATTTTAATTTCCAATTGTTCACCTACCGGCCTATTTTGGCTGTACTTTGCCAGCTACCGTAATACTTTTACTGCAGTCCGAAAAGCTTTAACGGGATCGATAAAAGTCCCCATAACGACCCCGCCGATTGTTTTAACCGGTACGCCTCCGCATTTTGCAATCGTATCAAAAAGAATCCTCACATACTTTTTTATCAATGAAAAGGTTTTTCCATCGCCTAATGAAGCAAACAGTTTCGTCGAATTTGTAATACTCGCAAAGAGAATTGTTGCATTTTGCAGCCGAAGCATTTGATCACCGACAAGCACTTCGGAACGCATCAATTTGCGGTATAAATTATTTTGTATAATATCAATACCCCGCACCGCATTCGGAGTATTCCATGTCCGATACTGGCCATTCCGGACATTTTTACTTATTTCGGCGATATACTTCAATTTAAACACCGGATTAAGTATTCTAAAGCGCTGATGAATGGAAAAACACGCTTCTACATTAGTGTCGAGCGTATTATCAAAGGCTTTATTGCAAACCGTACAAAAATTTTGAGATGAAGCACGGTGCAGTGTCGGCGCTTCATACGCAACATTCCCGCACTCCGGGCAATGATAAATCCAATCTAAGATAAAAAACCCGTCATAAACACCTTGAATAAAAATATCCAATATATCTTCACGCGAGATACCGAAAGCTTTACCGATTTCATAAAGAGGAATATGAAAAAGCAATCGATCCGATGCATTCATCAAAAAAGCCGCAATTTTATCAGCCTCTTTTTGTTTTCCTTTACACTGTAATTTCATACCTATACGCTCTCCTTCCGATAAAAACCTTCATGATGAGAAGCAAGAAAAGCACGGAAAATCATTGATGAAGTAAATAAAAAATATGGTGAAGAAATTAGAATTTTAGTGAGAAAATCTGGAACAGAACCTTTAATAAGAGTTATGACAGAGGGAGAAAATAAACAACTTGTACATAAATTAGCAGAAGATATTGCTAAGTTAATTGAAATTGAATTAAATT
>NZ_CALHGC010000241.1 GCF_938029485.1 uncultured Treponema sp.
TAAAAGGTGAGCTTGTTAGGTTCGGCAGATTCGAGTGGTGGTCTGAAAAAGAAAATGCGAACATCAAGAATCATAAGGATGCAAATAACAATGGGATTTCGTTTCGGGATATTTTGCCTATTTTTGACGACCCTTATTTTTATGAAATATACGACATAAAACATTCCGACGCCGGACAAGATAGATATAACGGTTTTGGGTATGTGGAAAAACCCGGTTTAAGCATTGTGCAAGTTGTGTACACGGAGACCGGTCGAATCCATATTATCTCAGCGCGTCCTGCAACAGCGCAGGAAAGGAAAATGTATTATGACAGACTTAGACGAATATATCACCAAATGTGAGGCTTGTGCAGTTCCCGACAGTCAAATTAACACAACAGATATTCCGGAATTAACTGAAGAAGATTTTGCGCGGGGACACTTTAAATATTGGAAACCGCTTAAAAAGTCGGTAACATTCCGTATCGATTTTGATAACTTATCGTGGCTGCAAAGTAAGGGTGCAAAAGGGTATCAAAAACGAATGAATGAAGTAATACGCTGGGCACGGCAAAACGGGTGCCCGTTAGTGTGAGCTTCAACTATCTCGCCCGATAGCATTATCGTTCCTTAAAATGCAACAGTTGAACAAAGTATGAACTTTGGAAATTGTTGCATTCGTGCGTGACACGCGCACACGTTAATACGTGATGTTTGCGTAAAGCAAACTCGCCGTGTTTTTAAGCGGTACCATTTGTACCGCTTAAAATAAACGTTCCTAAATCGCCTACCTCACCTCAACTCTAAACAGCCGTGCGGCGAAACGGTTGACGCAGGCAGCGGCCGCATATTTATCGGTAACGGGAGCGGGATGTTCGTAGCGGAAATAGATGCTGCCGTCTTGGCCGATAAGACTGAGCCGGATGCCGCTTTCGGTACATACTGCCGTGATGGAAAACGGCGCGTGTTCGGAAACCGTAAATAACGATTTGTTTAAAGCGGCGGCGAGCTGTTTCTCGGTTCGTTTGCTAATCTGTTCGTCTGCACCGGTACAGGCCAGCGTAACCGGCAGTCGTATCCAATGTTCCGGAAAGCAGGCGGGATTGCTTTGCAGCAGCTCTTGATAGAGCGCGGTTTTCAGTTCGGCGTTTCTTGTGCAGAGTATCAGCGCCGCCGCAGCTTGTTCCCGCAATTCTTTCTCCCACACCGGGTCGAGGGCATCCAGCGCTTCCCGCAGCAGTTGCTCATCGCGGAGCAGGATACCTTTTTCGGCAATGTATGACGGATGCGCCTGCGGAATAACCGAGGTTTCCAGCGCCTCCGCACGGCGTAAATACCGCCGCGCCTTAAACGGTACCGATTGAAATGCCCGATAATAAAAGCTGTTTTTATACAACCCGTGCGTATTGCCGTCCGTATCCGCTATCGTGTACTCCTTTGCCAATTTCAAATTATGGATACTAAAAGCCGCCCGATAGTATCGAATTAACACTGAATACTTTGTAAGATTCTTAGACCGGACAAAAAAATCCTTGATACTTTCAGGTGCCCGCATTTTTTCCGTCGCATATTTTTTTTCGTACAGCGTCCGATACAGACCGTACAATTCGGTATAAAACTGCGCGGTACTCATCCCGAAATTCGCAATCCACGAATAGTCGGTAACCCGCTCGATCTGTGTAATATAGCGTTCCGCTTGCTCCCAATGCCCCATCCGCAGATAGATTTTTGCAAGATTGATCAGCGGCAGCGGCGTATAATTATCTTTTGTCGATTGCGCATAATAGGCAATCGCACGGTCAAAATTATTTTTCCGCTCTTCAAGCTCTCCGAGAATCAAATATCCCGACGCACGTGAAAAATAACCGGAAGCATTGCGCGCATCTTCTTCAGCTTGATCAAAATGATAGAATTCGGTTTCCAAGATTGCCTTGTTGTAGGAATACACCGAGGCCGAGTACAGCGAATCGTTTTGCAGCGCGAGTTCAATGCCTTTCCGATAATAGAGCGCCGCATTCCGATAGTCGAAAAGTTCGCCGTACAGATTTCCGAGCGCGTTTGCAATACAGCCGTCATCGCCGTAGCTGCTACGGGCATCGAGCATCGCCTTAATTCCTTCATCGGTTCGGTGCGTTTTAAAGCAGAGCCATCCGTACGTTGACCATCCGAAAATATCGGTAGGATTATACGAAAGATATTCGTGCAGGAGACCGCGCGCCTCTTCTGCTTTATTCAACGCCGCTGCTGCGCTCGCTGCACCGTACAGGAGTTTGATGTTGTATCGGTTGATACGCAGGCCTTCGGTAAAGCGGCGGTATGCGGGTTCGTACAGTCCGTTGCTAAAATACATATCGCCGAGCTTGAGCTGGAAAAGCTCATTCGTCGGGTATCGCGCGATACCTTCTTCGAGCAGCGCAGCAGCGGTATCCCAGTTTTCCGCTTGCACCGCCGCATCTGCTTTTTGCAGCAGCTCATCAGCGTTCGAGGTACTTGATGCGGGGAAAAGGTACAATGGTAATAGAAACAAAAACAGCACAAGGAGCAGTCCGTTCCGCGATGCATAGCCGTTATGATGTGTATCGGTCGGGCGGTATTTTCGGTATTGTGCTTTCATTTGCCGTCCCTCCGACTTCGATTCCAAGCGTTTTTTCTCTGCTTTTTCTCCGAGCGGTAGAGCTGCTTTGCAATCGCAACATCTGCGTCGGTACAGGAGGGGGCAAACTTTGCTTTTTGAGTGAGTGCGTAAAAAGCCTTGCTCGGATGCTTGTGCAGCCGTTTCAGCGTGAGAATGATTTTCCGGTTATTTCGTGAATACCTGATAATCAAATACGGATAGGAATGGAACGCACCATACAAGAGAATCGTAACGAGTGCAGCAATGCAGAGCAGCACCCCGCGGTGCATTTTGAAGAACTGCGAAACACGTTGAGCAACGGTTTGGGCTTCTGCCGCCGAACGCGTTCCGCCTTGCCGGATACGGAGCGCCGAGCGGTTTAATAGGATTTCGTCGAGGAGCTGCGTAAACTGATCCCCGCCTGCCTGAAAAGAAAAATCGAGCGATTCACCGTCTGCGAGCTGTTCGGTGGTCGGGTCTATATCCACCCAGCCGAGATACGGGAAAAAGACTTCCACCCATGCATGAGCCATATTCGCCCGCACCGGATAATAATTGAGGATGCCCGATTCAGGCTGTAGAAAAAAACCGGCGGCAAGCCGCGCAGGAATGCCGAGGCTGCGGAGCATGAGGCAGTACGCAAAGGCGAAGTACGAACAATAACCCTTTTTCGACTCGGTTACAAAATACCGGAGCTGATCGCCGTCGGGAGCCTGCCCGGGACGAAGCGAATATCGATACTCGCCCTCGCGGAAATAGTCGAGTAAGGCGTAGACCTTATCATAGTAGAGCGCAAAGGGGGCGGTAACCGATTCCGCGATAGGAAAGAGCAGCTCCTTTGTGCCGGAATCTACGGCCGTATAAAAACGCAAGGCTTCCGCCGACAGCCCCTCTGCCGGATTTCCCGACGGAGGCTCCGCCGTAATAAGGTCGAGCGGCACACCGTGCAGCACCTCACTTTCCGCTTTGTAAGCGCCTTTAAAACTCACGGTATCCCAAACCGTATACGGCGTTACCGACAACGGATAATCGAGCGCGACGAGGGAATCGGGATCGAGGTTGACGGTAAATATTTCCTGACTGACCCGCTCGCGGCACAGGAAAGACTGATGTGGAAGTTCCGCCGGTTGCTGAGTAATTCGCAGCGGCTGCTCCGGTTCGCCGGGCGCCGGCTTTTCGTAAAAACCTTTTTGCGGACTCCAGCCGGACAGGTACATACGGCGGAATAAGTGTGAATCATACTCCTGATCAACATGCACTACCATCACCAGATTGGTGTTCATTTTTACTTCATCCTGCAATTGCAAAAACTGAGAAAAATCGAACTCGAAAAGCTTTTGTTCGAGCAGTCCGCCGTTATTACCGACGGAGCCTTTATTAAATGTCCTGATGAGGAGCGCGAGCAAAACCGCTGTTAAGCCGATAAAGATGAGTGCAAATATTGCGAACCGTCTGCGTTTTAAAAACGGAATGCAGAGCAAGGCTGTTTGAAGTAGCATGAAAACACCGGCAAAGCCAGCCGCAAAGAGCGGATGGGAAAAGGCTGTCAGGCGATAGTGCTGCTGCGGAAAAAACAGCAGGGAGAACACGAGAATAGCAACAAGCGGTTCATAACGCCGCCACCGTTCGGTATAAATGAACAGCGCTGTTGAGGTAACGCTGATGAAGGCGGTAAGCGCAAGTAAGCCGAATATCAGCTTGATGCGCAAAAAGAGGGTATCCGCAATAAGCTGCGGTATCAGCGCGAGCAAGCCGAGGACACATGCAGGGATAAGCAGCGCGGCGGAAAAGCCGATAATCGTTGCCGCTTCCGCACGAATTCCCTTTCTATGCAGAAAGTGAATTACCGCCGTGCAGCAAAGCCCCCATACCGGCAGCGCCGTTCCGGGCAGAATACCGGCAAGATAGCGGTACGGTACCGAAAGAAGCAGCAGGAGTGAACAGATACGGAGCACGGCGGCAGGTTTAGAGTAGTTCTGCATGGCAATTTCCTGCGGTAAAGATACGGAGTTCCCGTTCGGCAGCTTCCTGCACCTTTCGATAAAAAGCATCCTGCCGTGCGGAAGCGGCGGAAGAATACAGCAGCCGGTGTATCCTCTTTCGGCTAAGAACACGATGCGCTCGCTCATCGAGCGGCGTATGTTCTTCCGATACCGGCGGCGCGGCAAGACAAAAAAACGTTTCAACGCCGCTCCGGCTGTATGCGGTGATTTTCCGGTAAGCGGCAGTATTTTGGTAAGCCGCGATGTGTTTTTCGATATTGTTTCCAGCACTGGTTCTATCCCCTGCACGCGGCGGGTGGAATAACGATTTGGCTGCGATTCCAAGAGTAGGAGTATCTACCGCGGATTGAGCTGCATTCACAGAGGGAACGTAACAGTATAACAATCCCCCGCCGTCCGGTACTGCATTAAAGACTTCCGCCGCGTCGGGAAGCGCTTCCGGTGAAGCACGGAGCGCCGGTATGGCTAGCAGATTTTGTATCTGTGCAGCAGCAGCGGACGCTTCTTCCGTTATTTCGTACCGCTGCAAGGATCGCTGCGGATAATCACACAATAGAAGAGAGCATTGGATTCCGGCATTGAGCAGCTCTATAATCACGCCGGAAAGGCGGCCGATAAAGGCATCAAAAATGGAAGCAACCCAAGCCCGTTCTTTTTTTTTCATGCACACCGGCTCTTCTATATATATCGTTAAGCGCTTAACCGGCGGCGGTTCAAAAGCGCCGAGCTTTATGGAAAGCGTATTTGTGTGTGCGTAGAGCTTCCAGTGAATTTTCCGCGGATCGTCGCCGGGAAAATACGGACGCGATTCATAGAGTTCATGCGTGCGCTCTTGTGAGGGAAGGTCGTTTACGGCATGGGAACGGAGATTAGGAGACAAAGCTTTGTCCGGCGGAAGCACCGGCTGTACTACGGTATAAGGTACGGACAGACAAGGCGGCTGCATATACAACACGGCAAAAAAACCGGCAAAGTCACGGATATTGAGATACTGCCGTTTATAAAAGTATCTTCCGCGGCTTAGATTTTCAAGACGATAACCGGCTCTCATTCCCTGCAAGGGGATGGAAAGAGTTACAGCCGTCTCTGCGGTAGAATCAGGCGATAACGAAAACTCAATGGCATAAAAGACGGCGGTTCCGGGAATACAGATAGGAAAAGTCTTTGAAGATTCGGACTGTGCCGTTTTTGAACGCGCGGGAGTAACCGTAAAGCCGCCGTCGTCTGAGGCAAGTTCAGGCTCTTCCGATTTCCAACACAGGGCGGTAAGCGCTACAGCAACGGCGGCAAACCCGGCATAGAGCGTGAGTAACCCGCCGCATACCGCGCTTAAAAGCTCTCCGCGGAGCAAGCCGCTTATCAAAAGCAGCGCTCCCATTGCGGTGTATACCGCGCCGTGCCCCGTAATCCGTATCCGCATCATGCCTTATTGTATCCCGGCCGGCTTTGTCCAATCCGTTTGTTTGTCGGTGGTGCGGATAACCGCTTCGGTAATACTGCTGATGAGTTCCGAAGCCGTGCCGCCGCCGGTTTTTATCAGACAGCGGTGCGCAAGTACGAGGGAGCTAAGCGTGCGGATATCTCCGTCCTCCACCCAATTACGTCCGTTGACAAGCGCAAAGGTGCGGGCGAGGTACAGCAAATGCAAACCGGCGCGGGGAGATGTGCCGAGCTTAAACGCAGGATGGGCACGGGTCTCTTTTCCGATTCGAGCGATTATCTTTTCGAGTACGGGATGCACAAATACCTGCCGCTGTTCTTCCCGCGAAGCTGCGATATCCTGTATGGAAACAACCGGCGTAACCAGCTCCGGTTCTGCAGCGGGCAGGTGCGTTTGTTCATGCAGCAATTCGGTTTCCGCTTCTTCATCGGGGTAGCCGATCGACAGGCATATACTGAATCGGTCTAACTGAGCAGCGGGGAGCGGATAGGTGCCTAAGCTTTCCACAGGGTTTTGCGTAGCCGCCGTAAAAAAGTAGGGACTTAACGGACGGGTTATCGTACCGGCAGTTACCTGCCGCTCGGCCATCGCTTCCAGCAAGGCGGATTGTACCTTAGGCGGGGTGCGGTTCAGCTCATCCGCAAGCAGGATGTCTGTGAACACCGGACCTTCCATAAATTCAAAGGTATTCAGCCCTGCATTAAAGACTTCCACGCCGGTGATATCGTAGGGCAAAAGGTCGGGGGTGCATTGAATACGCCTGAACCGCGCCGACTGCCCGTCTTTTTCGATGAGCGCAGCAAAGGTTTTAACAAGCGTAGTTTTCCCGACGCCCGGCACATCCTCCAACAGAATATGCCCGCCGGTCAAATATGCGGTGATAAAAAGACGGAGAACATCCTTCTTTCCCTTAATCGCTTTTTCCAGTGCGGAAAGAAGCCGTTCCGCCGTTTTTTCGGTATTCATAGCGGGGATTATAGCACAGTATGCGGAACACCTCAACTTTATAAAAAAAGCAGCGGCGCATATAGGACATATAATTAAGAATTATAAATGCGGAAACCGTGATATTGTTTCCCGGCGAATTTCTTCGGAGCTGTCCAACTGACTGACTGCTTCATATAGTGCCTCCGCATCGGCAACCCTGATAGAGGCAATCCGCCGCGCAATCTCCGGTATTTTTTGTGCCGCCATGCTGAACCTGCGCAATCCCATACCGAGCAGAAGCGGAACCTCCTCTGCACCGGAAGCCATCTCGCCGCACATGGATACAAACCCGCCACACGCATCACCGGTGCGATGCAGAAGCGGTTCAGCCTCGATAACGTGGCGGATAAGTCGCAATACCGCAGGTTGGAAACAGTCGGCTAAATGTGCAATGGTTTGGTTTTCCCGATCCGCCGCCATCGTGTATTGAATAAGATCATTGGTACCGATAGAAAAGAAGTCAACCGCCGGTGCATAGAGGTCGGCAGCGATTGCAGCGGAAGGAACTTCTATCATAATACCCACCGGAATATTTTTTTTATAGGGTATTTGCTTCCGCTCGCATTCCCGTTCAATTTCTTGAATCAAATTACGCACCGCGATGATTTCTTTTTTGCAGGATATCATCGGAAGAAGAATATGCAAGTTGCCGCTACACCCTGCCCGCAGCAGTGCCCGCAACTGAGGTTTAAAAATTTCAGGACGATCCAAACAATAACGAATTCCCCGCCAACCGAGAAGTGCATTCCGTTCGTAAAGATTTTCCTGCTCTTTCAGCATCTTGTCGGCTCCGGCATCAAAGGTGCGGATCAACACCGGCTTTGTCCCCATCCGTTCCAAAACGGTGCGGTATGCCGTGTATTGCTGCTCTTCATCGGGGACATCAGTGTTTCCCAAAAATAAAAATTCAGACCGAAAAAGCCCGATTCCGGCGGAATTCCGTACAGCCGGGAATGAGGATTCTTCTACAAGAGCGATGTTTGCGCTCAGATGAACGGGAATACCGTCTTGCGTATACACTTGTGTATAATCCAGCTCTTCTCCGGTTGCTTCAATCCGCTCACTGCCGACGGATTCTATTTTGGCAACAGTTTCCGCATCGGGTTCCAAAATCAGTATTCCATTTGTAGAATCCAGCACGGCATACATTCCGCTCTTTGCCGAATCCATAAGTCCCTTAACGGCTATCAATGTCGGAATATTCCACGCTCGCGCCATAATTGCAATATGACTGGTTGCGCCCCCTTCTTCCATAATAATTCCGCAGGGGCTAAGTTTTTTTATTTCGAGCGCTTCGGATGGTTTAAACACCCGTGCCGCAAGCAGGGAGTCCGGCTGTACACCGGCAAACCGGGAGGGAGGCTGCTTGTGCTGCGGATTCAAATAAGAAAAAACCGGTTCATAAGCATCTTGAATATCAACAGCCCGATCGCAAAGATAGCTATCGCCTGAAGCAGTCAGCATCGCGATCACTTCGTCTAATTTCCGTTTAAGCACCGCTTCGGCATTCGTCAGTGAAGTTTCGATTTCCGTATAAATACCGCGCATGAACTCTTCGTCGGCGAGCATCGTTTGATGGGTTTCCAAAATAGCCTGTTCGGGGGATTTTGTGCGGGTATCCTTCGTCCGGTATTCGGCAAGGGCATCTGTCAATTCCTCTTGAGCAGCGCGTACTGCAGTCCTCAGCCGATCTTGTTCATGTTGAATATTTTGCGCGGTAATTGCATAGATAGGCGCCGTCTGCACGATGTTTTCCGGGATGCACACAAGAGTGCAGGCAACTAAACCGTCGCAGACGGATAAACCCGTAAATTTCTTCATGAAGATATTATAGGAAAAATGAGGGGGTTTGCATATATAACAAGATGCACAAAACTTTAAACAAAACTTTACACAAAGGAGAGAACCGGTCCCTACGGGAATCGAACCCGTATTTTGAGATTGAGAATCTCACGTCCTAACCATTAGACGAAGGGACCTTAAAGTTCCCCAGGGAGGATTCGAACCCCCACAAGCAGAACCAGAATCTGCGGTGCTACCATTACACAACCGGGGAAAGTTGACGGAGCCGATAATATCATATATTGCTATACCGTGTCAAGGAATCCATGAACGAGGCAACAGGGTAAACGCATCAGGCCGTTTTCGGGTAAGTCCGCACGAATAACGAGGAAAACGGCTTATTGCGTTTTTTACAAAAAACCGTTATCGTAGAAAGCGCCGAAGCATTTTGTCGGCAGAACCGGCGGCAGATTTTAACTGTGCCAATAAGTGAGGTAGGATATGTTTTCAAATAAATGGGTTGCATTCGGTGTAGGTGTTGCAGCAGGCTTTGCTGCAGCGGCTCTTATTAAAACTCCGGCCTTCCGCAAGGCCTGTATAGCAGTTACGGAAAAAGGTATGCAGCTCAAACAGGAAGCGGTTGCCTTTATGGAAGCGGTGAAAGAAGACGCACAGGATATCGCGGCTGAAGCTGCGTATAACCAATCACAAAACGCATAACAGCTTTATATCAATTTATCGATGAACGTAACCATTAAACACTCCCTGCCCGGCAGAATAAGGCTGCACTACAATGCGGTTGAAATTTCGCCGCGGCAAGCTATCCTTGCGCAAACCCTCATCGCGGTGCAGGACGGCATAACCGATATTCAAGTTAATCCTAAAGTCGCATCCTTTTTGGTTTATTATGATACAAAGGCAGTTTCGGAATCTGAGGTGCTTGCCTTATTCCGAGTCCTCTCCGATAAATACCTGTCCGATGAAAGCCTGCTTGCCTCCGTCGCAAAAATCCCTATGCCCGAAAGCATCTTCGATGTGCTTGCCTCCACGCTCTTTGACGTTACCGTACGAGCGATTCTCCCGATGCCGATACGCAATCTGTTGCTCTATAAAAGGATTGTACCGCGCATTATGAAAGCGGCGCAGTCTATTTTTGCAGGAAAATTCTTTAGCACGGATTTATTGGATGCAACGGCGCTGACGGTTGCCGTTCTGGACGGTAAGGCGCAGACTGCTCGTTTTGTGGCAACGCTGCTCGATATGGGAGAAGAAATTGAAGAGCTGACCCGCCGGCAATCGTACAATAATCTGGCACAAACGCTTTTGATTTCAAACGAGCCGATGCATCTTATCGAAGGAGATCAAGAACGGACAATTCCGCCTGCCACACTTAAAAAAGGCGATCTTATCGTTGTCCGCGCCGGCAGCCAAATCCCCGCAGACGGGAATGTTGAAAAAGGTGAAGGACTTGTAAACCAAGCGAGCATTACCGGTGAATCGCTGCCGGTAGAAAAAAAGAGCGGAACCACGGTCTTTGCGGGTACCATCCTTTTAGAGGGAGAGCTGTATATCCGCGTACGCACGGTCGGCTCGGAAACAAAAGTAAATAATATCATCGCGATGATTGACCGCTCTCAATCTTTAAAGGCAGCTGCTCAAAAACGGTCGGAACGTATCGCAGAAAAAGTAGTGCCCTTCAATTTTTTGTTGACCGGTTTAACCTACTTATTTACACGGGATATCACCAAAACGATTTCAACATTGATGGTCGATTATTCCTGCGCGATGAAACTGGCCGCGCCGATTGCCGTTCTTTCTGCGATGAAGGAAGCGGCAGAGCACGGTATTTCGATAAAAGGCGGAAAATATTTGGAAGCGGCGGCGCTTGCCGATACTGTTATCTTCGATAAAACGGGAACCCTTACCTATGCGGAACCGGTTTTAGCCGAGGTTCATCCATTCGGCGCTTTTACAAAGGATGAAGTGCTCAGGCTCGCAGCATGTCTTGAAGAACATTTTCCGCACCCGCTGGGGAGAGCCGTTGTACAAGCTGCCCAAGAGCAAAATCTTGTACATCCCGAACGCCACGCAAAGGTAGAATACATTGTCGCACACGGCATTGCTTCTTCGCTAGAGGGCAAGCGGCTCTGTATCGGAAGCGCTCATTTTATTTTTGAAGATGAAAAAGTTCCGACCACCAAAGCAATAGCCCGCGTGCAGAAGTCTGCGGAAAAATCAGGCTATTCATTACTCTATTTGGCGGTTGACGGACAGCTTGCCGGTATTTTGACTATTGGAGATCCCGCTCGGGAAGGCTCAGCGGAAACCGTTTCCGAGCTAAAACGCTTGGGGGTGCGTAATTGCGTTATGATTACAGGAGATGCCGAACAAGCGGCTGCAAAGGTTGCAGCTCAGGCCGGTATCACGGAATATCATGCGCAGACGCTGCCGGAAGATAAGGTGCGGTATGTGCAGGAAGCACGAGATGCCGGACACAAGGTGATTATGATCGGTGATGGAATCAACGATGCGCCCGCACTTTCCGCCGCGGATGTCGGCATTGCGATGGGCAACAGTTCTTCCATCGCAGGCGATACTGCCGATATCGTACTGGCCGACGACGGACTTTCCGGTTTAATTACGGTGCGGAAGCTCGGTCAAAAAACCCTGTCACGGATAGATAAAAACAACAAGCTGATTATCGGCGGCAATTCACTGCTCTTGTTTGCCGGTATGTTCGGTCTTATCCCGCCCGCGCTCGCGGCGACGCTGCATAATTCGCTGACCATTGCCGTCAGCATCGAAGCCATGCAAAAGCTGTTAAAGGAGACGCGATGATTACCGGCTTTTTCCCCGGCCGCATACGACTGCGGGCGCCTGTCTTTAAAGACACCGCAATTACTCAGCGGGCATTATCCATCCTGAAAACTCCGGCGCTTTCATCAATCGTCAAAGATATTGAGCATAATCCCGTTACCGGAAGCGTGTTGATAAAGTACCATCCGACCAAGGTTCCTATAGCAAAGCTAACCCCATTGCTTCCGTTTTTTAAAAAGCTTGGAAAAGAAGCTGAAACCTATTCTGAAAAAAATAAAGCCGCCATTCTTGCAATGCTTGATGAGCTGGAAGGATACGTCAAAAACTGGGAAACGGTTTAACTGCTCCGGTAATGCTTTCTATATATCCGGCGGGGTTCCTAATGTTCCATAAGATTTCATTTAGTGTAATCGGCGTACCGTTTTTTAGCTTCATTGATTGATGTTCTTATCTGTGCAGCACTCTTTACCCAGACATACTTTTTTGATTTCTTTGTTTAACTTTTTTAAGAATTTCAAAAATTCTTTTTACATAACGGCAGTATCGGCTGTGTTCTTTCCCGATTTCATGGTTTTATCGTGGAGCAGATAATGTATGCCGCCTAAATTAAATTGCTTAACATACATCGTTATAATACTCCGTTTCCGTCCCCTTTTGAAAATATGCGGGCATCTACTGCGTCGCACGCCGAAAATAAATGCTCGACGTATACCCGATACGCCTCCGCTTTATTTTCGGCTGTCTCCTTGTATCTGCTCCGCCTCTTTTCAAAAGGCTTCGTTTTTCCGCTTCCGGCAAGGATTGCCGTAAGCGGAAAAACCTCGAATAAGATGTTTTTGTTACTTCTTATTCTTCTGGCGGACAGCCGATACTTGTGTACCATTATTACAATGCAAAGGTAGACAAGTATCGACACCACGCTTGCTTCGAAGCTACGCATGGCGGCTCCGCTGCACCATACCGCTCCAATCTTTTTGCCGCTGCTGTTTTGTTCCCGCGGTGTTTTTTTCTCAGTACCGACACGGATGTCGGTGATTCTCAGCAGAAGCGCGTTTTGCTGAGCAAAACGCGCTATCAAACCTGTACAAGGATGTACAGGTTTGATAACCGCTCCCAAAAACCGCATGACTTTACAATCGTCCACGGATGGACGTG
>NZ_CALHGC010000242.1 GCF_938029485.1 uncultured Treponema sp.
AGTTGACTATCGCTGATGATTACATGTTCTACCGCGTAATGGAAGACCCTGAAATTTGTAAAACGCTCTTAAACCGAGTTTTACAGGGTAAGGTAGAGACAATAACCGAAATAGAATTACAAAAAACGATTGATGATGCAGGGCGAGCAAAAGGCGTACGGTTTGATGTATGGGCGAAAGACTGCAACGGGCATATTTATGACATTGAAATGCAAGCTATCAATAAAAAAGACCTTGCAAAACGTATAAGGTATTATCAAGCTGCTATAGATGTTAGTATATTGGGAAAGAGCAAACCGTATGAAAGCCTTCCTGATATGTTCATACTCTTTTTCTGTACATTTGACTATCTTGAGAAAGCTTTACCTGTTTATACTTTTAAGACAATATGCAGTGAAGATAACCGGATAGAACTGTGCGATGGAGTAACAAAGATAATTATAAACAGTAAAGCAGCGGAGCAAGAAAAGAATGAAAAGCTGAAAGTATTTTTAGAGTACATGAATGGAAAAGTCAGTGATGACGACTTTATCCAAAGGTTGGAGCAGCGGATAAAAGAGGTAAAAGCAAATGAAGAGTTAAGGAGGGAGTATATGTTAGTGAATACCATTGAACGGGATGCCCGGAATGACGGATGGAAAGCAGGTATTGCACAAGGTCTTGCAGAAGGAGAAGCACGCGGTTCCCGTCACAAAGCTTTCGAAACCGCACGGAATTTATGCTCTATGGGATTATCAATCGAAAAAATCGCACAAGCTACCGGTCTAGCTGTACAAGAAGTGGAAAAGATTGGGAACCTCTAAAAACTCAAGTCTATCAGCTTTGCTGATGAGGTATTTTCTAGAAACTATACCTGAGTTTTTAGGAGATGCCCAAATATTAAGCGGTTGCCTTCCTTCTGCGTGAAATTTTATCTAAAATTTCACGCAGTTTATTATAGAAGAGAAGGATAACCGCATCAGGTGTGTAGTTCAAATACCGCAGCATCACAGGGATTGGGCGACCATTTGAGCCATCTTCAACTGTTGTACATCCGTGTACAACAGTTGAAGGCGAGTTTTGTGCGTGCACAAAACATCGCTGCTGTATGGAACCACTGCCATCCTTGGCAGTTCTGGTTGAACAACCCTATTTATTCTGCGGGGTGTAAAAAAAATAACCTGATGCGGTTACCCTGCGAAGGACTATATAGATGGTAAAATTTTTAATCGGATTGCTGGTACTCGGCATTGTCGTATTTATTCATGAGCTTGGACACTTTATCGCTGCTAAGCTCTGCGGAGTGTCGGTGGAAAGCTTTTCCATCGGCTGGGGGCCGGTACTGCTGCATAAAAAGTTCGGTACAACCGACTACCGGCTGTCGGCGATTCCCCTCGGCGGCTATTGCGGCATGAAGGGAGAGCACGCATTTAGAGAGGCGTACGAAAAAAAGCTTTCGAGTGTCCCCAAAGAAGAGGGAAGCCTTTTTGCCGCCCATCCCTTTAAGCGGATACTGATAGCTTTTGCGGGGCCATTTGCCAACCTCTTGCTTGCCGCCGCCGCACTTGCCATAATAAGCGGGCTCGGCAGGACATACTACACTACTGATAACCGTATCGTACCGGTATACCGCCTCGATCCGAGCGATGAATCGCCTGCGCGGACAGCCGGTTTACAGATAGGCGACCGTATTCTCCAAATCAACGATCAAAAGACAGCGAACTTCGCCGATATTCAGCAGATTATCGCGCTTCATCCCGAAGAATCGCTTACGATGATGATTGAACGAGGCGGCGAGCAGCTCAACACAACGATTCGTCCGACCCTGAATAAAAAGACCGGCGCGGGGCAGGTCGGTATTTACCGTTATGTGCCGCTCGAAATTGCATCCGTGCGGAAGGATTCCGCTGCCGATTTGGCGGGAATAAAAGCAGGTGACCGGCTTACCGGTATTGACGGCACAGCGCTCGATAACCAGATGGCGTTGATATACTTTTTCCGCGACTATACGCAAAAGACCGCGCTCTTTGAGCTTATCCGTGACGGCGAGCGGATTGAGTT
>NZ_CALHGC010000243.1 GCF_938029485.1 uncultured Treponema sp.
TAAATGGTTATAAAAAAATATTTGACAAATTATTTTTCTTTGTGCTATAGTAAACGGATGATTGGTGGTATTACCACAAATATATAAAGGCAGTTTCTAAACATTGTAAGTACATCGGCGTTAAAGAAGCCTATTATAACGATGAGTATATGAAAGAGAAAAAACAAAAAAACGCGAGAAGCAATAAAGAGCGTTTTGTAGAACAAATGGAGACACTGCTGCTGATGCGCCTTATCCTGCCGGGAGAACAGCTGCCGCCGGAACGGGAACTGGCTCAGCAAATGGGGGTTTCACGTCCGGTGATTCATGAAGGGCTTCTGGAGCTTGGCGCGAAGGGGTTTATTTCCATTCGGCCGCGGCATGGCTGGATTGTCAATAACTTTACCGAAGAAGGCGCGCTGCCCCTGCTTTCAAGCATTTATCGCTTTTCGACACCTCAGTCTGCCGCCCGTATCGATGCCGATTTGGAAGAAGTCCGCCGAATAGTTCTGGTAAAATCGCTGGAACAATATTTTGCTGCCGATACGGCGCAGAAACAAACGAATTCACTCCTCATCGAGAAATTAAATAAGATACGTGAAGAAGAACATAAAAAGCTGAGTCCCGCTTTAAAGCCTGCCGAAATACGACGGCTTACCGAACTGGATTTTCTCTTTTACCGTACAATTATCGAAGCGGGCGGCAATACGATATTTCTCCTTCTTTTTAATTCTGCACGTGAACTCTATCATCAAAAACTGGAACGGTTTTTTACTGAAAACACCGGGAGTATCCGAACTGCCGAGGCCTTAAAATCACGATTAATCGCCTATATCTCGGAAAATAAGCGGAATGAAGCGCTCGCCTTACTGGAAGAAATGATCTCGACGAATGCATATATTAGACCTGTTCGGAAACTTCAGTTTCAGAACAGGCGACTTTAAAATGCGCGGAAGCTGACGGACACGAAAGTCCGCCGATTATGAGGGAGCAGCATTATGAAGAACTATCTTCAAAAGCTTGAGCGGAAGATCAAGGAACGGCATCCGCAGCTGAAACTTTCGGCGGCGTGGGACGGCCGGTCGGTTATATTGACCGGAGATGCGCATACCGTCGAAGAACGGTATGCTGCGGGCGCTTTCTTTGCAAAAAGATGTAAACATCTCCCCGGATATAAAGGCTTGGTCAACGATGTGACCGTAGCGGGAAAGCAGGAACCGCCGATGCGAATGCCGGAAGTGCGGGACAATCTTTTAGCGGGAAAGGCATTCGATATAGTGATTATCGGCGCCGGTGTTATCGGCTGCGCAATCGCACGGGAACTCTCCCGCTATGATTTGACGATCGCCGTTCTTGAAAAAGAATGCGATTGCGCAATACAGGCATCCTCCCGCAACGATGGTATGATCCATCCCGGCTTTGCGGATAGTCCTTCAAAGATAAAAGGCAGACTGAATACCCGCGGTAACCGTCTGTACCGCAAGCTCGATAAAGAACTCGGATTTCAAACTAAATGGCCGGGCAGTTTTATGCTGTTTAAAACTCCGCTCCTAAAACCCCTTGTACCGTTTATGCACCGGCGGGCGGCAAAAAACGGCGTTGACGGGCGGGTCGGATATCGAAATAAAAAAACGATACAAAATATGGAACCTAATCTCAACACAAAATACTACGGCGGTTTTTGGCTGCCCTACTCCGGTATTGCCTCTCCCTTTAAGGTAACGATCGCCTTTGCGGAAAATGCAGCGGCAAACGGCGTTTCTTTTTTCTTTGAAACCGCCGTAACCGGTTTTGATAAAACGAACGAATTGATTTCGGCTATTCACACAAACCGCGGTAGGCTGAATGCCCGTCTCATCATCAATGCCGCCGGCGTATGGTCGGATAAAATTGCGGAATTTGCCGGAGACCGTTTTTTTTCCATTCATCCGCGAAAGGGCATGGATATCATCCTCGACAAAAAGAAACGGAATTTTCAGCATACGATTATCGGAAAACCCAATCTTCTTAACTCTTCAAAACAGCATTCAAAAGGCGGCGGAATTATTCCTTGTATAGAAGGAAACGTCCTTGTCGGGCCAACCGCGCATGAGGTATATGACCGTGAAGACTACGGCACCGATTCCGAAGATGAACTCGCCTTGCTTGAGCAAATGTCCATGAATAAAACTCTTTCGCGGAGCGATATCATCGCTTACTACAGCGGTATCCGCGCGGCGACGTGGGAAGAAGACTTTATCGTCGAAGCATCCGAAAAGGTACCCAACTTGATTCATGCCGCGGGCATTCAATCCCCGGGTTTTGCTTCGGCTCCGGCAATCGCGGAAGATATTGCGGCACTCGCACTGAGGCGTTTTCCTGCCGTCCTTAAAGAAAAGCCCGACTTTATACCGCGCCGCGCTGCACCCCGCGAAACAGCCTCGATGCACGATGCCGAGCGGCATACGCTTATCAAACGAGATCCGCTCTATGGTAAAATCGTCTGCCGCTGCGAGCAAATCTCCGAGGGAGAAATACGGGATGCGGTACGCAGCTGCCGTGCGCTCGGTATGCAGAATATCAGCCTTGATGCGGTAAAACGCAGGTGCCGCGCAGGAATGGGGCGCTGCCACGGCGGCTTTTGTACGCCGCGGGTAATGGAAATCATCAGCAGGGAAGCCGGCATTCCGCTTGAACGCATTACTAAAAAAGGCGGCTCCTCGTACATACTGAACAACCCACTGTCGGCAGATGAGGGGAAGGCGGCATTATGAAACGCTTTTATGATATCATTGTGATTGGAGCGGGACCCGCCGGTATGGCTGCCGCTCTTGCCGCCGCCGAAAAAGACCCACAGTGCACTATCGCGCTGATCGAGCGGGAAGAGCACATCGGGGGTATTTTAAAGCAGTGTATTCACGACGGCTTCGGACTCATTCGGTTTAAAGAACGGCTGACCGGCCCCGAATATGCATGGCGGTATCGCGATATGCTCGCTCAACACTCCACCATAGACATATTCGTATCCACCTTTGTTATCCGTATCGCTCAGCAGAATGGCAGCGGTTTTGAGCTGACCTTTACCAATCCGAAAAGCGGCATTTTTACCCTTTCTTGCACGGCGCTCATTTCCGCGACGGGTTGCAGAGAACGCACCGACCGGCAGGTGTTTATCCACGGCGACCGGCCTTCGGGGGTATTCACCGCAGGGCAAGCGCAAGCCTTTATCAACCTAAAGGGATACCTTCCCGGCAAGCGGTTCGTCATTTTGGGCAGCGGAGACATCGGGCTTATTATGGCGCGGCGGCTCACCCTCGAAACCGCAAGCGTCGGCGGCAGCGTAGAGGGTGTCTATGAGGTAAAAAGCGAACCGTCGGGACTGACCCGCAATATTGTGCAATGCCTCGAAGACTACGGTATACCGCTCCACCTTTCAACGACGGTGAGCGCCTTGCACGGAACAGGCCGCTTGGAAGGAGTAACCGTTGCTCAAGTAGACGGACGGATGCGGCCGGTCGCCGGTACGGAGCGGTATATTCCCTGCGACACCCTCATTTTAAGCGTCGGACTTATCCCTGAAAACGACATACTCGACAGCCTCGCCCCCAAAATGGATGCTCGGACAAAGGGACCGCAGGTTAATCAATACATGGAGACAACAGTGCCTGGCCTATTCTCCTGCGGAAACGCTCTCCACGTCAACGACCTCGTAGACTATGTTTCCGAATCGGGCAGCATTGCCGGAGAGCAGGCAGCCCTCCTCTGCAACGGAAAAAGAACTGCTGCGGGAGATAGTCTTGAAGACAGCCGGCATGATAAACCGGCGGATGAGAAACCAGCTGCCGGCGGCGATACGGCAGCACAGCCTTATACGGCAGAAACGGAACGGAAACCGGCAGAGCCATCCGAACGGCTTGCTGAAATTCCGATCAGCGCGGATAAAACGCTGCTGTACCAAACGCCCGCCCGCATCGTGCCGGATCGGAAGCCGGCGGTGATATACTTCCGCTCTGCGGCGCAGCGGGAGCAAGCGATATTAACGATTACCGCGGAAACGAAAAAGGGGAAGGTTGTACTCTTCCAAAAAACATTCCGGTCGTTAAAACCGCCGGAGATGGAGCGGATTATCGTGGATACCGCATCGATACCGGCGTATACGAAGCAGCTATCCGTTTCGCTGACAGACGCAGAACCGGCGCATCGGGCAAAGGAGGCGGAATGACCAAAGAGCTGATTTGTATTGCGTGTCCGCGCGGCTGTGCATTAACCGTGACAATCGGCGACACGCCGGATACAATGGAAGTAAGCGGAAATAGCTGTCCTAAGGGAGCCATCTACGGCAAACAAGAAGTGCTGTGCCCTATGAGAACGCTCACCACTACCGTTGCCTGCAAGCCGACTCGGCATAATGGAGAAACGACAGGATTCGGTGAGCCTGAGTTTATTCGCCTGCCGGTAAAAACCGGATGCGAAATTCCGCTTGAGGAGATGATATCTATGATAGAAAAAATCCGCACTATTACCGCCTCCGCTCCGGTGCGGTACGGCGACTGTCTTGCGCAGCTTACCGCTGAAAACGGAACGAAAATACCGATTCTCGCCTGTGCAAGTACGGAGGCTGAATGATGCTAGACGGTCAATCGACGATTATTTCAATTGACTGCGGTACCCAAAGTTTACGCGTTATCATCTTTGCGGAAGACGGTTCGGTACTCGCAAAAAAGCAGATCATGTATAAACCGTGCGTCAGCCCTCGGCCGGGATGGGCGGAACAAGACCCAGCCGTATGGTGGGGCGCACTCTGCACAGGTGTAACTGCACTGAAAACCAGCCATCCCGATTTAATAGCCCGCACAAAAGGAATCGGGATAACCGCTCAGCGGGATACCGTTATCCTCATCGGTAAAGACGGAAACGTGCTGCGCCCTGCAATCACGTGGCTTGATACCCGCAAAGCACGCGGCCGGTATCATCCGAATTTCATTATGAAGGCTGCGTTAAAAGCCGTCGATTACTACGAAAAGATCATGCACTCCCAAAGCGACGGTCAGTGCAACTGGATACAGGAAAACGAGCCCGAAATTTGGAAGAAAACCTGGCGGGTACTGATGGTTTCGGGCTATCTGCAATACCGGCTTACGGGAATTGCCGCGGATTCCCCTTCATCGCTGGTCGGCCACATTCCCTTTGATCATAAAAAGCAAAAGTGGGCATCGCCCGGACACATCACGGCAAAGATATTTCCGATAGATGATGATAAAAAATGCAGCGTTGTCCAAAGCGGGAAAGAGATCGGACGGGTTTCCGCCCAAGGCGCTCTGGAAACGGGGCTTCCTGCCGGTATACCGGTTATCGCCTGCGGCAGCGATAAGGCATGCGAAACGCTCGGTATGGGATGCCTCGATGCAAAAACCGCGTCCCTCAGCTTCGGCACGACGGCGACGGTAGAAATATGCACCGACCGCTACACGGAACCTATCCGATTCCTGCCTGCATACAGCGCTGCCTATCCCGGGCGTTGGGTACCGGAAATCGAAATATTCCGCGGCTACTGGATGATCAGCTGGTTTAAGGACGAACTCGGCTATGAAGAACGGGCACAGGCAACGGCGACCGGTATTATTCCTGAGCAAATTATGGATCGCCTCCTCGACTCATCCCCGCCCGGCTGCTACGGCCTGATGCTGCAACCGTATTGGGGAGCAAGCCTTAAAGACCATTACGCAAAAGGCTCGATGATCGGCTTCGGCGACGTACACGGACGGCACGCAATATACCGCGCAATCGTCGAAGGGCTCGCCTACTCGCTGCGGGAGGGGTTGGAACAACTGCAACGACAAAGCGGCATTCCCGTACAAAAGGTTGCCGTTTCGGGCGGAGCCTCGCAGAGCGACCGTATCTGCGGCATCACAGCGGATATCTTAAACAAACCGCTTATCCGCGGTGCGACAACGGAAACTTCCGCACTGGGTGCCGCGATCTTAACGGCGTACGGAACGGGGTGTTATTCAAATATCGAAGAAAGCGCCAAAAACATGGTTCATATCGCGCGGGAATTTACCCCTTCACCGGATAACCGCGAATTATATGATGAACTCTATCAAATATACACGCAGATATATCCTATCTTAAAGCATGTGTATAAACGGATACGGGAAGTAACCGGTTATCCGTCATAAAAAATAGTATCGAGAGCCTCTAAAAATCTCATCGAGTTTTAAGAGGTGCTCTATCATACATTCAAATAGGAGATGGCTATGGCAGAACGTAAGGTATACAAGAATTTTAAACCGGAATGGGAGCAAGTTCCCCCGCCGCCGGCTTCATTCCGTTCGATTTTAAAATGGGGAGACCCCAACGAATTTAAGGAACCGAATGAAAGGCTTTTTACCTTTATGAAAGGTGAGCTCGGCTTAACCGATGCGGATTTTCAGCGGAAGGGCGCCGACGGACATGAAGTTGTGCCCGAAACATTAGCGACGCCGCCGCTTGAACCGGAGCATGTAGCGTTTTTTGAATCCGTGTGCGGTAAGGACAATGTAAGCACCAAAGGATACAACCGGCTTTCCGTGGCTTACGGCAAAACCATGTACGACCTCTACCGGCTGCGGGAAAACATCACCGAAAATGCCCCGCGGGCAGTGCTCTATCCTTCAAGCCATGAAGAAATCGTGCAGATTGTCGAATACTGCCAAAAGCAGCACATTTCCCTCTATGTATATGGCGGCGGCTCTTCCGTTACCCGCGGCGTAGAAGCGTTTAAGGGCGGCATCAGCCTTGATATGCGGCGGAACTTTAACAAGGTGATCAACTTTAACGAAACCGATCAAACCATCACGGTTGAAGCGGGGATGTCCGGCCCCCAGCTCGAAAAAATCTTGAGCGAAGCAAAGGCACGGTTCGGCGCACGACACGCATACACTTGCGGACACTTTCCGCAGTCATTTGAATACTCCTCCGTCGGCGGCTGGACGGTAACGAGGGGCGCCGGTCAAAACTCAACCTATTACGGCAATATTCACAATATCGTGATGGGGCAGACCTATGTTACCCCCACCGGCGTGATAAAAAGCTACGGACTTCCCGCCCACGCTGTCGGCCCTGATATCGATGAGCTGATGATGGGGTCGGAGGGGGCGTTCGGTGTACTGACGCATGTAACGCTGAAAATTTCCCGCCTGACTGCGGAGAACCGCCGGTATTTCAGCTTTATGTTTAAGGACTGGCAGAGCGGACGTGACGCCGCGCGGGAAATTATGCAAGCAGAAGCAGGCTATCCTTCCGTGTTCCGCCTATCCGACCCCGAAGAAACCGATGCAATGATGAAGCTCTACGGCGTGGAAAGCACCCCGCTCGAAAGTTTGATGAACCTCCGCGGATATAAAGCGCATGACCGCTGTATGTTCTTGGGCTGGACGGAAGGAGAACGAGGCTTTTCTTCAAACCTCTTCCGCATCGTAAAAAAAATCAGCAAAGCTCACGGCGGACTGTACCTCACCGGCTATCCCGCGCACAAATGGGAAGAAGGCCGCTTTACCGACCCCTATTTACGGGAATCGCTGCAGGACTACGGCATCATCATCGACACGATGGAATGCTCCGTTACATGGGAGATGATGGGGCGTGTGCATGAAAAGGTTCGCGCCTTTGCAAAATCCCGCCCGAACACGGTCTGTATGACGCACCTTTCCCATTCGTATGAGCAGGGAGCCAATCTCTATTTTATCTTCATCGGGAAATTCCGCGATAAAGAAGAATATGCAGAATATCAGTTCGGTATCTTTGATAATATTATGGAACAGGGCGCTGCAATGAGCCATCACCACGGTGTCGGCAAGATGACGGCAGCATGGGTTGAGCAGTCGATCGGCACGGATAGATTGAACATTTTCCGCGCATTAAAAAAGCATTTTGACCCCGACAACATTATGAACCCGGGCGGCACCCTCGGCATCGACATGACCGAAGAGCAAAAGCGCAAGCCGAAGTTCTGCAGCAGAACATGGGATAATCCTGCGTATTAAGGATAAAATTCAACCCTGTTTACATATACACTGCCGCTTGATACAATACTTCACCATCTATGAGTACCGTATATACACCCGATCAGGCGGCACAAGAGTGTCTAAATACTTCCATTATACATCTTTCGTTTTCTCGACCATGTAAAACTACCGCCGAAACAAAGGCGCGCATTCGGCTTATCACGGTAAAAGGGAAAGCCGTGTATCAGCTGGAAACCGTCAAAAACAAGCAAGCATTTCAGAAAACGATTGAACCGGAGGCGGTATCCGGCACAATAGCGGAATGTTTTACCCGTTTTAAAACTGCGGAATGCCGCGGACAAAAAGAACAGCTCTTTTTTTTACAGAACAACAAGGGAACCATCGCCCTTACCAAGCGGGTACCCTGCCCTAGTCCGCTTACGGAAAACAACTGCGGCGGACACAACAAGATAAAAAACTATCTTATTCCCGAAGGAATACCGCTTGCGTTCCTAATCGAACAGGGGGTGATGAATGCGGATGGCTCCGTCTTAAAGCAAAAATATCATAAGTTTCGGCAAATCAATAAATACCTCGAATTTATCGCCGGGGTTGAACCCTTTATACGGGATACGGTTGCCCGTTCCGGCAAGCCTTTTTCCATTACCGATTTCGGCTGCGGCAAGGCCTATTTGAGCTTTGCGCTCTACTATTATCTGCATGAACGGCAGCAGATTCCGGTACGGATTCACGGGCTGGATTTAAAGACCGAGGTTATCGAACACTGCTCCGCGCTGGCAAAACGGTGCGGCTACACGGATTTGGACTTTGCCGAAGGGAACATCGGCGACCATCCGCTGCCGGACGGTACCGGAATGATGGTATGCCTCCATGCCTGCGATACCGCGACGGATTTAGCGCTTGCGCAAGCTGTCCGCGCTCAGGTGCCGATTATCTTTGCCGTTCCGTGCTGCCAGCATGAACTCTATGCCCAGCTTAAAATCCGAAAAGAAACATTCCGCACGGAAGATCACTTGCTGCGGCCCCTTATGGAGCACGGAATTATCACCGAGCGGTTTGCATCGCTTTTAACCGACACCGTGCGGGCGCTCCTTCTACAAGCCTGCGGTTACACCGTGCAGATTATGGAATTTATCGAAACGGAACATACCCCTAAAAATATCCTGATCCATGCGGTAAAAAAATCACAAAACTCCGGCCAAGCGGATCGGTTGAAAACAACAGCGCTTGGGCAGTACCGCCGACTCAAAGAAAGCTTTCGCATCGAACCGATGCTTGAAAACCTGCTGAAAGAACAGCTTCCGGCAAAACAACAGGAGAACCTATGACCTCACACAACAATACCGACAAAAATGAAAAAAACTCGGCCGCTCATACTACGGCGATAGCGGCACAGCCGGAAACAGCCGCCGCCGAAGCATTTGCAGCGCTTTTTACTACCATCAAACGGCTGCGAGCGCCGGGCGGCTGTCCGTGGGATATCGAACAAACCCCGATGACGCTGCGGGCAACGCTCCTCGAAGAAACCTACGAAACGATTGAGGCTCTGGAAGAAGCCTCCGCGGACAGCGCGAAAGCCACCCATGCGGCGGAAGAACTCGGCGACGTACTGTTAAACATCGTGATGATTGCCTATATGTTTGAACAGGAACAGGCTTTTTCCGTAGCCGAGATGATACACTCGCTCAATGCAAAATTGATTAGACGCCACCCCCATGTATTCGAACAAACGGCAGGCTTCCCCGATGCCGGCGATGCAAAAAAACCGGTTACGGCGGAAAAAGTGCTTGCGCAGTGGGACACCATCAAGGATACCGTAGAAGGCCGTGCAAGTGCCTCCGCACTGGATTCCATCCCGAAAACCTTTCCACCGCTCACCCGCGCGTACAAACTGCAAAAGCGGGCAGCAAAGAAAGGTTTTGACTGGGATACGGCAGACGGACCTCAGAAAAAAACAGAAGAAGAACTTGCGGAATTTACGGACGCGCTTGCACACGGCACGCATATGGAGGCCGAAGCGGAATTCGGAGACCTGCTGTTCAGCTTGGTTAACACCGCGCGACACTTGCATATCGATCCGGCAATTGCGCTCAGCCGTACCAATGCAAAATTTGAACGTCGCTTCCGGTTTGTAGAAAAGCGTATGGAGGAAGCCGGTATTCCCTGCTCCCACGACACCTTAACCGAGATGGACGGCTTTTGGGAAGAAGCCAAGCGCATGGAAGTTCAAAACTTATCCGCCCCGCACAATAATGAATAAGGTAATACATAATGCCGCACTATAACTGCGTTGTGGTATTGGGGGCTACGGCAACGGGGAAAACGGCGCTTGCCGTCAAACTTGCACAAGCGAAACACGGCGAAATCATCTCCGCCGATTCCCGGCAAGTATACCGCGGACTCGACTTGGGCACGGGAAAGGATTTGCACGAATACGGCAGCATCCCCTATCACCTCATCGACGTCTGCGATTTAAGCCGCGAGTTTACGGTCTTCCACTTTCAGCAAGAAGTGTACCGCATCTTTCCTCAGCTCCTTGAAAAAGGCTCCTTGCCGATTATCGCAGGCGGCACGGGACTGTACCTTGATGCAATACTCCGCGACTATGAACTGATCCCCGTGCCCGAAAATCCTGCGTTGCGCAAAAAGCTGGCAACAAAAACCCTGCCGGAGCTGCAAGCTATGCTGATAGCGCTCAAACCGGATATCCACAACAAAACCGACTTGGAACAGCCCGACCGCCTTGTCCGCGCTATCGAAATTGCCCGATACCGGCAGGAGCATCCGGAATCCGCCGCCGTGCATCTTCATAACGTGCCGCCTATCAAGCCGAAAATCTACGGCATCTCGTTTGAGCGCAGCATTCTACGCGAACGTATCCGCCGCCGCCTCATTGCCCGCATCGATGCCGGTATGATAGAAGAAACCGAACAAATCCATGCGCAAGGGTATTCGTGGGAGCGGCTCGAAAGTCTCGGACTGGAATACCGTTTTACGGCGCAGTATCTGCAAGGCAAAATAGAAACAAAAGAAGCCTTTATCGACCAACTCTACAGGGCAATCGGACAATTCGCAAAACGGCAGGAAACATGGTTCCGGCGTATGGCACGGAACGGCATCGAAATAGAATGGATTGACGGCAACAAGGCGATACAGCTGACGGCGGAGATGATTTCAGAGATGGAACCGTTACATTAAGCTTCATATCTTCTTAATAAACGATTAAAAATGGAAGCAGATAATAGCAAATTCTTAAAAATGGGTCAATGGGTTAATTGACTAAAGCACGGTTATCAGTATAATAATATAGAACTATGATAGACCGTTCTGTTCAGACTATATTGCAGCCGGCTCTTGCCTTTCTCAAGCAAGGAAATCTTGAACAAGCGTATACGAGTCTCGGGCGGCTGCTTGAACAGGATTTAGAAAACCCTCAAGTGATGTACACACTGAAAGGGGTGGGTTTTTGGCTTGATCGGGTGCGTTATTCACAAGCATTAGCCGATAATTTCTTGCGTGGTGAATATATTATTTCTCAATGGAAGCCCTTTCTTGACTATATAAGAAAGAAGGGAGAGTTTAACGAGCCTATTGTCTATGCGCTCAAGTGCAGTGTGTTTACGATTGCGCTGCGGCTCTATCAGTCGCTCTTAAACGGAACCGAACCGGTGCATAATACCGCAGAAATATACCGCAAAATGGGGCTTTGCTATAAGGCTCTCGGGGATTATGAAACGGCGATCGGCTGTTTGCAATATGCAGCTGATATGAATACCAATTCGTCGGCCATTTCAGCGGAACTTGCCGATGCTTATGCTTTAAGCGGTGAAGTACGGCTTGCGAAGGTTTTTTTTAGAGAAGCATTGTTCAAAAATGCGTCCGAGATAGAAATATGCTTTCTCGAATCCGAAATTATCCGTGCACTCGTTACTAAAGTTGCCGCTATTGGTTATACAGGAGAGGAATTGTTGGAATGGCTTCCGGTTTACGGTACACTTGACGGTATACTTAATGTAAAACGTGAATTGAAGGCCTTGGAACTGGGGAAACTGAGGCAATCGATCTATATGCTTGAAAATGAGCTGAGAGAGAAAAACCCGGAAAATAAAAAGCTTCTTGTTCCTCGTCTGATTAATTATTATTTTTGGCTTATAGACCATTATATGAACGGTACGGTTGAAAGGTCAAAAGTCGATGAAATTCTTTTAAGAATTAAACTGCTCGACGAGAAAATTTATGACCGCTATATACGGTAATGACACAGTGAGGTGAATATGTCAGATGTATTAGAAAGAAATGTCCGCGATATATTTAATGAGGAAAAGTGGACACGCGCTGCCATTACAAATTATTCTATTAATAACTTTAAAGAACTCGACGCTCTCATTGAAGAGGCAAAACGAAATCATTATCTGGATGAATTAAAAAAATTATCCGATGACCATCTCTCTCATAATAAGACAAGTATTACGGCATTGTATATTTCGAGTATCATTGCGCTTTCCAAACAGTTGCTCGACGATTCTTCACTTGTAACGCTGGTAACCATTTTTATCGATAACCATCGAATGCAGATTGTCGAATATCTTTGTCAGCGGGTACTTGAATTCGGGGACTCAAAATTTGCTCTGCGGACTTTAGCGAACTGCTATAAAGAATCCGGCAATGAAGCTGTTTATGATATTTGGGAACGCTTGACCCGCATCGACTATGAAGAAGCGGATATTCCGAAGCAGCTTGCCGAACGATATCAGCAAATGGGTGATATGGAAAAAGCCGTTGAGTATTATAAAAAGGCCTTATACCGTTATATCAACCGCCATTCCTTCACTGCCGTAAAAGAAGTATGGGCACGTTTGGTAGAATTGGTTCCGCAAGAAATCGATTTTTTCTATCATGTACAACGGAAGATAGCCGATCACCTCGGTGCCGAACGGGGCGCCGCCCTGATGCAGGATTTGTACGACTATTACAAAAAAGAAAAAGATTGGAATACCGCTATCGATATTTTAAAACTCGTACTTGCCGGCGACGACAAAGACAACTGGGCGCGGAAAGAAATCGTCGAGTGTTTTAGGGGAAAATATGCATCACACAGTCAGCTTGAAGAATACATAAAGGTATCCAATCTGACACAAAGTTGGCGGAATGTGTTTGAAGCCATCGATGATTTTGAAAAACATATTTCTTTTGACGAAGGTTGTTTTGTGTTCCACCGGACATGGGGTGTCGGACGCATTGCCAAAGTAAATAATGATGAATTGGTCATCGACTTTGCAAAAAAACGCGGCCATACGATGAGCCTTAAAATGGGAATTACCGCTCTTCAGACTCTGGATAAAGATCATATCTGGGTATTAAAATCCATTATGAAGCGTGACGAGCTGACTGCCAAGGTGAAAACGAATCCCGAATGGGCGTTAAAGACTATCATCCGCAGCTTTGATAATAATTGCGATTTTAAACGGATTAAACATGAGCTGATTCCATCCTTGTTAAGTGACAAAGAATGGATGTCATGGAGCACTAAGGCACGAAAGATCGTTAAAGAGAACCCCGAATTTGGGATCAATCCTACCAATATCGATTTTTACACCGTACATACTCGTCCGATTTCACTTGAAGAAAAACTGTCGAACGAATTTAAAGCGCAGAAAAATTTCTTTGAGCGGGTAGATATTATTTTTAATGTTATGGAAAGCGGTGATACGGATTCGGACAGCTTTCAAGATATGATCAATTACTTTGATGCTTTCCTTAAAGCATTCAGCCAAGTAAATGAACAAGTAATTGCAGCCTATTTAGTCATGTCGAAATTAACTGCTGCATTGCCGCATCTGAGCGTTACGCAACATCATAGTTTTGTGGAATTGTTTACACAGATCGAAAATCCTGCAGCCGTATATCTTGGCATAGAGAATAAAGAACTGCGGAATGCATATCTCCGCAATATCAAAAATCTCGTTCCCGATTGGAGCGAGCAATATATCCGCCTGTTCCCCGTCGTACTTTCAGCTGAAGTTTTAAATCCGCTGCTTGAAGAATATCCCGAAAAGGTGCGGAAACTCGTATTGATGTGCTTTAAAGATTACAAAGAATACCGTGAAGCGGTTATTTGGTTCTTTAAAAATGCTCAAGATGAACAATGGTTTAAAGATTTGAATATCGACTATGAACACCAGATTATTGTTCTTATCCATATCCTTGATATAACATATCGGGAAATTGCAAGCAGACGAAATACAACCGAGAATCGAAAAATCAACAAGCAAATCCATACGATTCTCTTCGGTAAGGAAGCTTTACTCGAAAACTTTATTCTCGATCACGATGAAGATGCCGTTACAAGACTCTATACGCTTGTTAGCGATATTAAGGATTTGGATCCGTCGATTAAAATGCAGCTGCGGAATCGTATCCTTGAGAAATATAAGAACTTCAAATTTTTTGACGAAGTGGAAAAAACGGTTACGGGACGCGGCTTGATCGTAACATCCAAAATGCTTGAGGAAAAGAAAAAAGAATTACAACGGCTTGTTGAGGTTGAAATACCGCGTAATTCTAAAGAGGTCGGTTTTGCGCTCTCATTAGGCGACTTACGCGAAAACTCGGAATACAAAGCGGCAAAAGAAGAGCAGAACCGGTTGAATAATACCGTGAGCCGATTGCAGGAAGAGCTTGAACGGGCTCAAGTGTTTGATCCTACTACGATTACAACGACTCGGGTAGGGTTCGGCACTGTTGTCATATTGGAAAAACCGGATACTCATATAGAAGAAACCTATACCATTCTCGGTCCGTGGGAATCCGATCCCGAAAACGGCGTAATATCGTATATGTCGCCGCTCGGAACCAACTTGTTAAATCACAAAGTAGGAGAAACTCTTTCGTTCACGGTAAACGAAGAAGAAAAGACCTATAAAGTCCTCGATATTTCCGCCGCTGTAGTCGATTGATAGCAGGAGACATCTATAAACCAACCGAGTTTTTAAAAGCAGCCGATATTATAGAAGAAAGCCACAGTATTCGACACTAAAGGGGAGTATACAATGAAAAAAATAAGGACTTTTGCGGGTTTAGTATTCTTTTGTTTAACTATATCTGCATTGAATGCCCAAACAGTCCGGCAGGGCACTGCGGACGTTATAGTTCTTATGGATACTTCCGGAACGGTATTACCCTATTACGAAGTTATCAATCAACGTGTTTTGCAATCCATTATTTCAAAATTTGTCCGTATAGGGGATTCATTTCATCTTATTTCGTTTAGTGCGGTACCCCGTTATGAAATGTCACAAAAAATAAATACCGAAGCGGATTTATCCCGCGTGGTTTCGCGTTTTATGCTCCTATATCAGCTTGGGCAAAGCGCCGATTTTTTATCCGGTATCAATTTTGCAGGGCACTATATGACGCAACTGCCCTCTCAGCAGCAAAAAATCCTTATCGTTATTTCAGACGGTATTTTTAACCCTCCGGCATCAAGTCCGTATAGGAATTATACCGGTGAACAGGTAAAGACGGAATTGGCAAAAATTTCCGCCTCTATCCGTGCGAATGGATGGAAGGTCTATTATGTAAAACTCCCCTTCCCCTCCGATGCGATCATCAAAGATTTGGACGGCGCTTTTTATGAAGGACGCATAGATGCAGCCGGTTCGATTGATCGATCCGGTGTCGATACTACGGCGAATTCTTCGCGCGCATCTACCGGCGGCACGGGGGGCAACGATGCTGTCGGACAGCAGAGGAATACTCAGAATGGAGCGACAGCGAGCATTAACGGACAAACCTCAAATAACGCCGCCCGCATGGAAGATACTGTAGCGGGACGGACCGGTACTACAGCAAGACAAGCCGATACTTCAGCCGGCGGATCATCAAATACTGCACAAGAGCAGTCCGGTACCGGCGGCAATACATACGACCAAAATAATACCAATTCCGGAATGGATACTGCCGAACAGACCGTAAAGGAATATACGGATGTTTCTCAAACCTTTACGGATAATCTCGGTATTGAACCGAGCCGCTTACCGGAAAAAGGCGGGGTTGAATTCAGCGACACCATCCGGCAGCTTCCGCAAATCGTTTTTCCCGAACGGCTGGAAACCTCAGGTTCAACTGCAGAAATTCCGCTGACCGTTATTAATGAAGCGTCGGAACCGGCCGAAATACAATTACAAAGCGTTTCTTTGGGAACGGCCGGAGAAATCCAAAGACA
>NZ_CALHGC010000244.1 GCF_938029485.1 uncultured Treponema sp.
TTATTTGCCGTTGCATTTTTACACCTCTTAGTTACGTACCGGATTTTCAGAAAATCGCTCTATAAGGGCGATGAGAATCTTGGAATGATTATGGAGCTGCCGCCTTATCATAAACCGCATTGGAAAAATCTCTTTGCGTCCGTACTGAACAAAATGGGCAATGTACTTAAAAGAGCGTTAAGCGTTATCATTCTTATTTCCGTAGTATTTTGGGCGCTTGCGTACACGCCGGACGGAAACATAACAAATAGTATCATTTATAAAATCGGTATGTTTATTGAACCCGTGACGAAAATATTCGGCTTACCGTGGCAGCTGTTTATGGCATTCGTCGCATCGGCAATGGGTAAAGAATCCGCACTGGGCGTATTGGCGTCTTTATTTACGTCTTCCGGTATTTGGAATGCCGTTGCAGCGCGGGGCGCCGTTGACACTGCGGTTTTGAGCAATACGATGCTTGCCGTTATTTCCAAGCCCGAAGCCTTGGCTTTCCTCTTTGCATTTTTCTTTAATATGCCGTGCTTGATGGCGCTCGCCGCTACGGCGCAGGAAACGCACTCTAAAAAATGGACGATAAGCATTGCGCTGTATTATATCGTTTCCGCACTTGTAATTGCCGCTATCGCATATCGTATAGGGATGCTTATCTTTTAGACAAAAAGCGGCAGCAAGATGCTTATACAGCTATTGGAATTGTTAAAATCGGGAGAACCGTATACCGTGCAGGAATTAGCCGAACTTACCGGCACGGATGCGGCAAGCGTAAAGGCGGAAATAGAATACCTTGAGCATACCGGCTATATTAAGCCCAGCTCTATTAAAAAAGAAGAAACAAAAAAACACAATGCTTGCAACCATCACTGCAAAGGATGTAACGGGTGTATTAGAGAGTAAAATAAGGCAAGATAAATCTAAAGAGAACATGAAAAGAATCTTTTTTACGGGAACACCTGTTTTATTGGATAAAACAAAAATACGATATGGTAAATTTTTGACAGTACTCTTTTTTACCTATGCCGCGCTTTTTTTATTTCCGTTGAAAATTGTGCCGAAAAATGTGCCCTATTCGTATGCGCTTTATGATAAAACGGGTGTCCTGCTCGGTGCATCGGTTGCTTCGGACGGACAGTGGCGATTCTCTCCCGGCGAGGTACCCGATAAGTTTGTCCAAGCTATTATCGTTTTTGAGGATAAACGGTTTTATTATCATCCCGGTGTTGATCCCCTTGCGGTGCTGCGTGCAGTTGCGTCCAATATACGGGCGGGACGAATTGTTTCCGGTGCGTCGACGCTCACGATGCAGACGATGCGGCTGCTTGAAGGAAATAAACCCCGTACATTTCGACAAAAACTTAAAGAGTCTTTCCTCGCAGTTATTGCGGAGATCCGGTTGGGAAAATCGAACATCTTATCGTTATATGCCGCTCATGCACCCTTCGGCGGAAATGTAATCGGTATCGAGGCCGCATCGTGGCGGTATTTTAATCGTTCTTCCGCTTCGCTGACGTGGGCAGAGGCGGCGACGCTTGCGGTATTACCTAATCAACCTTCGCTGGTGCATCCGGGCGCAAACAGAGCCGTTTTGCTCGAAAAGCGCAATACATTGTTGCATGAACTGTATGAGAAGCGGTTTATCGATGCGCAAACCCTTGAACTTTCACTTGCCGAACCGCTGCCGCAAAAGCCGTATCCGCTGCCTTCAGGCGCTCCTCATTATTTGGAATTGTTAAAGAAAACCTTCCCTGACACGACACGTTTTTACACCGACTTGGATGCCGCTTTACAAAAAAATCTGCAGCGGATTCTGGAACGTCATTCTCTTGAACTTTCCCGTAAGGGAATCAACAATGCTGCGGCTCTGATTATTGAAACCGGTACGGGAAAGGTAGTGGCATATTGCGGCAATACGGGACTGAACGGCAGAAATGAAGGTACGGCAGCAGTAGATATTGTGCAGGCGAGAAGGAGTTCCGGCAGTTTGTTAAAGCCGTTCCTCTATGCTGCAATGCTGGACAGCGGTAGGCTGTTGCCGGATCAGCTCGTGATTGATATTCCTACCCGAATCGGAAGCTATAAACCGGACAATAATGTGCCGCTTTACCGCGGGGCGGTTCCCGCTTCCGAAGCGCTTTCACGGTCGTTAAACATTCCCGCTGTCAGGATGCTCCGCGAATACGGTATCAGTCATTTTCTCGACTACCTTAAACGATGCGGGTTTACCACCTTTACTCGGTCTGCCGACGAGTACGGACTGCCGCTCATCCTCGGGGGCGGCGAAGTTACGCTGTATGAAGCGGTATTCGCCTATGCACGGCTTATGAATGCCGCATACGGCCGCGTCGATTCTTCGAAGATTTTCCGCAGCGGAGACGCCGAAGAACACGTCTTTCCCGTGTCGGCCGGTGCTGCATGGCTGACACTCAAAGCATTGGCGGATGGCGTGCGCCCCGATGATGAAGCGCTTTGGCGTTTTTTTGCCGGTTCCAAGCGTATTGCGTGGAAGACCGGTACGAGTAACGGAAACCGCGACGGCTGGGCTATCGGAACCACGGAAGCGTATACGGTCGGTGTGTGGTTCGGCAATGCCGAAGGGCAGGGGAGACAAGACTTGCAAAGCATCCGTACGGCAGCGCCGGCTTTGTTTGAAATATTTGCTTCTTTGCCTGCAGCGCATTGGCCTGCTGCCCCTGCCGACGATTTAAAAGAAGAAACATTCTGTGCGGATTCAGGCTATATTGCCGGGCGGCACTGTAGCCGTACGGTGAAAGGTTTCCGTCCCGTTCAAGCGCCGCAGGGGATGCTGTGTCCGTACTGCACTGCCGTATCTTTTACTCCCGACGGAAGGTTTCAGGCCGATATGTCGGATATGACGGGGGTATACGAAGGGCAATTCCCGCTTATCCAAGATCGCTTTGTACTGCCGCCTGCAGTAGAATACTATTACACCCGTTTTGCGGCAAGTTATAAAAAACTGCCGCCCTTTGTTGCAGGACATCAAGGCGGCGCTCAGTCGCAGTTGGCAATTCTGTTTCCGGAGCAAGGAGCCCGTATTGTTATTCCGGTAGAAATTGACGGCAGTCCGGGCGCCATGATTATGCAAGCTGCAGCACGCGATATCGGTACGGTTATCTATTGGGATATCGACGGCGTGTATCTGGGCAGTACGCAGGGCACACACACGATGACCGTTCGGCCTAAAGTCGGTAAACACGTTCTCACCGTTACCGATTCTTCGGGAGTGCGCCGTGTCCGCACCTTCGAAGTCCTCGACGCAGGATAGGAGGGAACCTCTAAAAACTTGAGTTTTTAGAGGTTTTCCTTAGATTTACTTGCGATGTTTTACTTTAAGTCATTGCAATATAAATACTTAAAGTAAAACTCGTCGGGCATCTCTAAAAACTATACCTGAGTTTTTAGAGATGCCCAGGAATAAGAGCGGGCGTCTCTACTCACCATTCTTTCAGTGCATAAAAAACGGCAAAAAGGAGCTCCATTCGCGAAGACGGATTGCTTCTTCGATGTGAGGCGCAGCAATGACTTCTTCCTGTGCGAGGTCGGCAATGGTACGCGCAATCTTTAAAATTGCGTGGCTGCCCCTTCCCGAAAGCTCTCTTTTTTCGGCATTATGGGTAAATATGCGTTCGGCTTCTCCGGTAAGCGGGCACAATGCCGACAGAGCTGATGGGGTAAGGTGGACGTTTTTGTAGGATAACTGTGCCGCCGATTGTGCAGTATCGGTGGAGACGGCGCCAACGCTCTGTTTGCCGACAGATGCCCCCGTTCCGTATATTCCTTTACGGAGATATGCGGCGTACCGCTCTTTTTGCATTTTATCCGAAGCCGCGATTTTTTTACGCATATCCGCAGTATTGTAACACGGCTTTTCCGGCAGTCCGTAGGATTGAGGCGGAAATACCGGAATCCGCAAGTCTATGCGGTCAATCAACGGTGCTGTCAGTTTTTTCCAGTATTGTTCAACTACGGCAGGCATACACGTACATACTTTGCCGTCTGCTCCGAGATTTCCACAAGGGCATGAGTTCAGTGCCATGAGAAGCTGGAAACGGGCAGGGAAGGTGGATGCCCTGCCGGCACGGCTCAAAGTGACGGTTCCCGTCTCCAGCGGCGCACGAAGCGTCTGCAGCACCGTTTGCTTAAATTGTACGGCCTCGTCCAAAAAAAGCGTACCACCGTGAGCAAGGGAAATTTCTCCGGGCATACACTTTCCTGCGCCGCCGATCATGCCCTCAAGGCTGGCATTCGGATGAGGCATCCTGAATGGTGGACGTTTAATCCGCACATCGTGCCCATGAATATGCGGTAAGAGGCCTGCGATACTATAGATATGGGTAACTTCCTCCGCCGTTTTGGGATCAAGGTCGGGAAGTAGGCTTGCAAAACGCTGCAGCGAAAGCGTTTTACCGCAGCCGGGCGGCCCATACGCAAGCAGACTGTGCCCGCCTGCCGCCGCAATGTGCAAAGCCCGTACCAGCTCAGTTTGGCCGTATATCTCCTCAAAAAAGCCGCCCGTACCCGTATTTGCAGAGGCATCCGCTTGAGTAGGTTCCGACCATAAGGCAGCTGAAATCGAGTCGCATGGATATCCGATAGCCTCTTGTGCCGGTGAGCCGCCGTTTTTGTCACCTAAATCCGGTTCGGCGGCTTTTTTAGTACGCAGTTTCGCCTCAATTTCATATAAGCATTCCAAGGCTTCCCGGAGCGTTTCAACGCCGAATATACGCACGCCTTTCTGGATACGGGCTTCCGCTTCGTTTTCTTTCGGGACAATAAAATATCCGATACCTGCGGCAGATCCGGAAATCATAGCTCCCAATACTCCCTGCACCGGATGCACCCGCCCTGAAAGTTCCAGCTCTCCGATTACCATAACCGGTGTATCAAGTGCGCAATCTGCCTGCAATACGGCAAGGGCAATCGGTAGGTCAAATCCGCTGCCTTCTTTTTTTTGGTCGGCAGGGCTTAGATTTATCAGTATCCGCTCTTGCGGGAAAGGCAATTCTGAATTACTGATGGCAGCGCGCATCCGTTCCCGCGCCTCCTTCACCGCCGAACCCGGCAGCCCGACAATATCGACAATCGGCAGCCCGCGCCGCAAATCCGCTTCAACCTTGATAATCTCCCCCTCATAGCCGAAGGAGGCAAAACTCATAATAGTCATTTTTTTCTCCCATAAAAGCCGTGTTATCCGTGCTGTTTTTATTTTACGCTTCTCACTCTGTCATCATTTTTTTAAATGTGATGGCTGCAGTTACTTAAAGGATATATAGGGCATGAGCAGCAATTCGGCTAAAGATTTGAGAAAAAAATTGTCGTTTTTATGAATTTTTGAGAAAATTTGCCGTTTCAGTATCGAGGCGGATTAAAAACGATGGAAACTCATCTTCAAGACAGGATACTCCCTATTGCTCAAGCGGCTGGGTTGTCTTTTTTTCTTTGATAAGGATAGTTCCGGTAGTACCTTCGTTAAAGGAAAATTCTTTTGCGGCGGTATTTGCTGCAAAGCTTTTGCCTTCGATGGTAATTTCATCTTTTTGAGTAATCGTTACCGTTTCATCGGTAGGCGCCGATAAGAAGTTTTCGTTCTTTTTCCATATAAGGGCGGGGCTTCGGATAGAAAAATCATCTTCAATCAGCTGGAAAGATACTGTGTTGCCAAGCGAGTATTCTTCCGCTTTTTCATCGATGTATAAAATACCGGTTTGCCCCTTCATAGATTCTTTTTGTGTTTTTTTATCGTACTGTACAAAATTGATGTGCTTACCTGCCCAAATTTTTTCTTCATCATACATTTCAAGCTCTTGTGCATACACGCTTAAATCGACGAGTGTATCCTCGTAGCGCTTTAAGGTAACGTTCGTAAATATCATGTCAGGCTGAGGCGCCGTTTGTTCCGGCAGTTCCTGATAATTAAACGAGCACGCCGTGCAGATAAAGATAATAAAAACAGGCAATAATTTGTGCAGACGGTCTACCACCCCGGCGCTCTGCGTCGAGGCTGTTGTTTTACTGAGCACCATCACCGGTTGTTTCGATGACGGTTTCGGTAATGATTCCTTCCGCTTCCGGTTTACGGGAATAGCTGACGGAAAGATTCTTCCCGCGGTACGGAAAATCATTAAGTTTTTCAATGATTTTATCTGCATCTTCGTTCATTACTTGTACGAACGAATAATTATCGAGAATGCGGATATCGCCGATCCGTTCGCGGCTTATGTCCGCATTTTGAATAAGCAGCGTAATAATATCACGGGGGAAAACGCGGCGGCTTCTGCCGACGCTCATAAAGATACTTACCGATTCGGAAGGTTCAAGCATCGGGCGTTCTGCAGGCGGGCGGTCGGAAAAATAACCGCGTGAACGATCGCCGAAGCGGGGATTCGAACGCCGGTTATACGGTTTTGAGCGGGGAAAAGATGAACCTTCAAATTCTTTGATTAAATAAGCAGCAATATAAGAACGCAGCGTAAAGGGTACATTCTTTCTAAAAATCTTACGATAGGCGTTAAGAACGTCCGGATCTTCTTCCGTTTTAACTGTTTCTACTGCTTCTTTAAGAAATGCGGTGATTTGTTCTTCATTTAA
>NZ_CALHGC010000245.1 GCF_938029485.1 uncultured Treponema sp.
GAATTCCGTTTATAAAAATGTTGATATTCACCCTCTTTAGGACCTGTTATATTTTTCTTTACTATATATTGAGTTATGTTAGTTTCGTTTTGTTCAAACCACCAATGTAACATATTAGAAGCTGTTTTAGCCCAACACTGTGCACTATCATTATAAACTCCCTCTGGCAATTTTAACGGATATAGTTTTCTATTATTAAACCACTTCGTATTCGCATCTTCATACCAGAAGAAAATTTTATCGTCATCCCAATAAAATTTTTTAGCTTGACCGACATGAGGAACTTCAATTTTTATTTTTTTCTTCGGAGCAGGTCCATCAATGCCATGAACCCACTTTATTGTTACGTTCGGGTTTTTGTTCTCTTCCTGAACTACTTTTACTTCGAGTTTTTTCCCCTCGGCATTTTTGATCTCTTTATTGAATTCATCCTTGAAGTTAATATAAGCAATCCGGTTCCATACGGTTTTATTTTGAGTAGCTTTTAGGTATATGGTATCTTTTTCTGTACTTGTAGTGTTGTCTACACGAACAACGGTAAGCCAAGCACTTTCTTCTCCAACAATTTTAGGCGTATATGAAAGCTTGCCGTTGAGCGTTTTTATTTCAAGATTCGGATTTGATTCACTGCTTTCACTCGTAATTTCTTCTGTTATCAGTTCAATTGAGGGTAGCGGTTTTATCTTAAAACGAACCTCTTTTTTAACAGAGGAGTTATCCTTAGAGATTATGGTTATTGTTGCATCGCCTTCACCGGCTGCTTGTATCGACAGATTTCCACCGCCGTTCGGATATGCTACTCTATCATTAGATGACGTAATGTCCAGCTTTTTATTAGTAGCATCTTCCGGCAATACTTTCAGCTTGAGCTCATAAGACTTACCGATAACCAACTCAATAGGTTCTTTAGACGGCGCTGGATCGAGGACTATAGATTGAACCGGTATCGGCGCCGCCGTAACGGTTAGGTTTACCGTTTTTGAAATACCGTCCGCGGCTTTTATGGTAATGTGTGCATCGCCGACCTTTTTTGCCGTAATTTTTCCCTCATCGGTTATGGAAGCTATTTCTTTATTATCCAATGAAAAAGTGAGCTTTTTATTCGTTGCATTTGTAGGGATAACATGTACCTTTATTTGACGGTCGGTACCGTTTACCAACGAAATAGGAGTTTCATCGGGTTCAAGCGAGATGCTTGTAACAGGTACATTCTGTTCGGTTTTAATATCTGGTATATAATTGTTATTACATGCTGAAAAGAACAGAATAGACAGGGAGGAAAGAAAGATAATCAAAAGTTTCTTCATAAGTAGACTCCATAATAAAAAATGCGGGATTCCCCAATAGCGTACACCATACGTACACCAGAGAACTTTTATATTTTGATTGCTGTATGTATACAAACTAATCGCATATTCGTCAAGTGCATAGAAGAATTTCTACTGAGAATTTCCGATGCTGTCATAAATATCGGCCTTATGCTATAATCGGTCCGCACAATTTTATCAGAAGCATAGGAATGTTTATTTTCAGCGGTACAAATGGTACCGCTGAAAAACACGTCAAGTTTGCTTTGTGCAAACTTGCAGATTGTATGTGCGCTGCCTGCGCACGAATTGAACACCTTCCAAAGTTAACACTTTGTTCAGATGTTCAATTGTAAGGAGCCTATAATGAATACACCGGAAATGAAGCAGTTTACCGCCCTTCCCTACACGCGTCCCGATATGGAGGCATTAAAAACGGCATTTAAAAAAGCGGAACAGCAGTTCGAAGCCGCACATTCGGCAGCAGAGCAGATCGCGCTCATTGATGAAGTACAAAAACTCAAATCTCATTATCAAACCATGCAGACCCTTGCGGAAATACGGCACAGTATCGACACCCGAGACGGTTTTTACGATGCCGAAAATACGTTTTTTGATGAATCAAATCCGTTTTATATCGAAATGACCAACAGCTTTAACAAAAAGCTTCTTGCCTCATCTTTCCGTCAAGAACTGGAAAAAGAACTCGGGACGCATATCTTTGCAATGACCGAACTTGATATGAAGGTGTTTTCACCCTCTATTATGGAAGATTTAGCAGAAGAAAACAAACTTACCAGCAGCTACGACAAACTGATCGCTTCGGCAGAAATCGAATTTGCAGGAGAAAAACGCACGCTCGCACAGCTGACTCCTTTTATGCAGGATCAAGACCGTGCAACACGGAAAAAAGCGGCAAAAGCCTACTACGGTTTTTTTGCAGAGAATGAAGCAGAATTCGATTCCATCTATGATAATTTAGTCAAAGTGCGTACCCGCATCGCAAAAAAACTCGGATATCAAAACTTCGTACAGCTTGGATACGACCGGATGGGCAGAACCGACTACAATGCCGAGATGGTTGCTGCCTATCGAAACCAAATCTACCGCGAAATTGTGCCGATAGCCGTGAATTTACGCAAACGGCAGGCAAAGCGGTTGGGGTTGGAACGGCTCTACTACTATGATGAACCGCTTGAATATACCACCGGCAATGCGATTCCCCACGGCAATCCCGATTGGATTTTGGCGAATGCTAAAAAGATGTATGCAGAACTTTCCCCCGAAACCGATGAATTTTTTACCTTTATGACTTCGCATAACCTACTCGATGTGCTTGCAAAAAAAGGAAAGGCAGTAGGCGGTTACTGCACCACCATCCCCGATTACAAGGCGCCCTTCATTTTTGCCAATTTTAACAATACGCAGCACGATGTTGAAGTAATGACCCATGAAGCAGGGCACGCATTCCAAGCCTATCAGAGCCGTAACGCCCGCCTGCTGGAGTACGTATGGCCGACCTACGAAGCCTGCGAAATTCACTCGATGAGTATGGAGTTTTTTACATGGCCGTGGATGAATTTGTTTTTTGAAGAGCAAACCGATAAGTTCCGCTTTACCCACCTTTCGGGCGCGCTCCTGTTTTTACCCTACGGCGTTACGGTAGACGAGTTCCAGCACTGGGTATACGAACACCCCGAAGCAAGCCCCACAGAACGGAAAGCCGCATGGCGCAGCATCGAAAAAAAGTACCTGCCCGAACGGAATTACGACGATAACGATTTCTTAAACCGCGGCGGGTATTGGATGCGCCAAGGCCATATCTTCAGTACGCCGTTTTATTATATCGATTACACACTTGCTCAAGTATGCGCATTGCAATTCTGGGCAAAAAGCCTTGCCAACCGAAAAACGGCCTGGGAAGATTACCTTCGTCTCTGTAAAGCGGGCGGCCGCGACTCCTTCCTCCGCCTGGTGGAACTGGCAAACCTCAAAAACCCCTTTAAAGAAGGCTGCATTGCTTCCGTTGTCCCGGCGTGTATGGGGTGGCTGAATAGCATCAACGACTCTGCCTTTTGAAATATACGGTGCATCTACTTCGTTGCTGCGCACAAATTAATCCTCAACGTATCAAAGATACGCCTG
>NZ_CALHGC010000246.1 GCF_938029485.1 uncultured Treponema sp.
TCAACTGCGTAACCAAGGAGAGAAACTCAATCATGATGTCCTTATTTTCCTCGGTACCAAAGAGACAGAAGCGGCATGGATGCCGCTGGTTATATCAGAAACGATGTTTCGGCAAAGCCGAAACTCGTTCTTTCCATTGTACACGGATGTACAATGGAAAGAAATGCATAGTCATTCCGGGCGGTGAACTGCATTAGGACGTTAGGTAATTTTTTCATTCGCACCTCCTACAGTCCTATATGACTTTTGAAGGTTTTTGGCTGGAAAAGATCAGAAAAGTTTTACATTTTTTAACTATAGAGATCGGAAAGAATTCGATAATAGGTAACGCATCCGCATAATTACTAAGCTTCCATATTTTCCCCGCGTTACCAATGAGCGAATTATGCATTAAAAATCAACTGGGAACCTCTAAAAACTTGATCGTTTTTAGAGGTTCCCTCGTACAAATCAGTTATTTGCTGATATCTTTGATGTAATCCGGAGCTTTCGGCGTAATGGTTTTTGCCGCTTTAATTTCATCGATTAAGCAGTCACGGATCGGAACGTATGTTTCGACAATGTTCGTTGCCTTCGAGAAATCGTATTTATCGCCGCCGGTAAACATAAAGTCGTTGACAACAACCTTATATGTTTTATCCATATCGAGCGGAGTACCGTCTGCCAATGCGATAGAAGTTACTCTGCTTTCAAAAGGCTTGGTACCGTCGTATTCAACCTTTAATCCTGCAAACTGTCCGTCTGTGATATTCGGGTTCATAATACCGTGATCAATTGCCTTTTTGATTTCCGAACCGGGGAGATCGAACACTACCAAGTAGTTATCGAACGGCATGATTTCGTACAGATCACCGACGGTAATATTTCCCGCCGCAAGCGTTCTGCGTAAGCCGCCGCCGTTTTGAATAGCGATGTCCGCTTTTCCTACTTTCCGCTGAGCTTCGGCCGCCCATACGCCGAGCAAGGTGTTGCTGCCCTTATCCTTTCTCTCGTGCGTAAACTCAGCGGCAGCGGTACCGATTACTTCGCCTAAGATCGGTTTTAAGTCGGCATCGTATTTTGCATACACCGCTTTGCCGTCTTCATCTTCGACGATGGTGTCTTTATGCTTCCAAATTTCATCCAGTGCAGGCGTAATCGAAGCGATTTTTTTATTTTCATCAAATGTGATACTGAGCTTTCCAATAGCGCGTCCGTAGCAGTAAGCCTGCATAATCGGCATACCGTTTACAACACCGGCTACAGTTCTATGGCTATGTGCGGAGAGAACTCCGTCTAAACCCTTAATTTGAGCAAGCGCAACCGCATTTCCGGTAATCTCTTCACCCTTCTGATCGGAATCGATGTGGGTTAATGCGATGATGGCATCCGGTTTCCCTTGTTTTGCCTTTCCGGCCAATAGGTAGTCAACCCATTGCTGTCCTGCTTTAACGGGATCGGTAAACTCCAAGCCGCTGACATGTTCAGCCTTTGTGAGGGTTACCGTATCGGGATGAGCTAAACCGACAAATGCAATTTTATAACCGCCTTTGGTAATAATCGCGTACGGTTTTGCCCACGAGACAGGCTTCTTGGTGTTCTTATCGACGATATTTGCCGCCAAGAAGGTAAAGTTGCCGTCTTTCTGCCATTCCTGCATATGCGTTACGCCCCAGTCGAATTCGTGGTTACCGACTGCGCATACCGATATACCCATCGCCTTCATCATTGCGGAAACCGGCGCGCCGTAGGTCAAATTGGAAATGGCGGTACCTTGGTAGTTATCGCCGCCCGCTACGACAATCGTATTCGGGTTTTCCATCCGTGCAGTGTGCACATAGCCCAACAGCTTTGCCATACCGGCATTTTTCCCTTTACCGGGGCGGGCATCTTCCGCGACGTTACCGTGGAAGTCGTTGAATAGAAGCACATCCACCTGATTGTCCGGCGCCGTTGCTTCAATAGCGCTGTATTGCATCGGTACGGGCGCGGGAACATGTTCCGGCTCGGTCGTTTTACACGACGGGAACAGCATAAATGCCGCTGCCAATGCAACAAACAGTGTTTTAAAAACTTTTTTCCGTGTCATTTGCATACTCCTATAAAAAGTCAAGAAGAAAGTATCAACTTTCGATTGACTTTTTACGCACGTTCGC
>NZ_CALHGC010000247.1 GCF_938029485.1 uncultured Treponema sp.
ATAGGGTTAACAGCAGGAGTAGGAATAACTGCAGGGAAAGAGAATCCAATATTACCTAAAGAGCTTATATTAAGTGTAAAAGACGAACTGACCAAAGTGCTAGAAAGTACAATAAAAGAACAATTAAAATTAAGAAAAATATACTGACGGGAATCATCGACCAAAAAGCAAAATTAGTTCTATTTATGTAATTAGGAATAGATCTTAATATTGCGGAAACAATACTGCCAATAAATCCTGTGAGTATACCTAAAAAAACAATATACCGTTTTTTTTCGGGTCTTTGAGTTCTAAATGAAGCAAAAACAACTGCAAGGACTAATGCAAAGCCTATGCCTGCTTCAATAACCCTTATATAAAATTTTAAAATGGTGCACCCCCAAAACATCAAAAGTAACCGCCCAAGCTAAAGCCTCGGCGGTTACAAATTGAATGAGTAATTAGTATTAAATTATACTACTACCGATTGGACAAGTTTACCACTGAGGTCCTGTCCATTCAAAATCTTTCCATTCGACAACGAGCGGTTCCGTCCAGAAACGGCCGGTAACACCGGTTTCTTTGTCAACGTGCAACAGGTAATCGTTGCCCGGAGCCTTGATTTCGAACTTCACGTTATACTTGCCGAGCCCTTCTTCAAACTTCATGTTTGCGCCATAGTGGGGGCCGTCGCTCGCATTCATCGGCATAAACGCAACTTCCTGAATCTTGTTGGATCCGTGCTTTTGGATGTATGCCTTAACATGGAGATAAGGAACAAAGTCGCCTACACCGTAGCCTAACACAGAACCGCTTTCGTTAGCGGAAATATCCGCTTCAACGTGACAATCGGCTTCGTTCTTGGAAAGGCTGTTTCCGGCAGGTTCCATATCAACCGGCTGGAAGTACACACCGCCGATGTGGAGCGGACCGACATCCTGTTCATCCCCGATCGGGAACTCATCAAAACCTGCAGCCTCTTCTTCGGTCGGTGCAGGAGCCGCAGCCATTTTTTGATCTGCGTCGGATTTTGCCATTTCCTGCTTTTGTGCAGGTTTTTCACATGATGCAAGCACAAAAGCGATTGCAATCAGTGCAAAAAGAAAAGATACTGTTTTCTTCATTTTAAAATGATCCTCCTATAAATAAATTTTCTTTTTGTTTCACATTCATTAAAACCTTCCCGAAAGCCGAGCGTTTTAAGTCATACGGACAATCGAAAAGCTTTTATTTTTTACTTTTATTCCGTCTTTGCCTTTTCAGCTTCAATTTGAGCACGCTGCTCTTTATTCTTCTTTGCATACACAATGGACATGATGATAATCACCGCAAGCACGATAATCTGCGGGATCAAACTTTCATACGTCGCATAAATGCCGAGGAAGTCCATTTCAAAGCCCATCCACGGAATAACCGTCTTATTAACGACCCCTGCCGCCTGCAGCTCCGACACGCCCTTTCCCGTAAACGAGAAACACATTGCATACATCAGCACGCTGGTAACCAAGAAGAATGGCTTTAACGGCAGCCGTACGGTTAGGAACCTAAAGACCAAGAATACGGCAATCAAAACAATCACTGACAGCACAACCGCCAAGATCATTGCGTTCCGTCCGCTCGTTCCATGAATGGGAACGCCGCGGAAAAAGAGAATAAGTTCGGCGCCTTCACGTGCAACCGCAATAAAGGCCGCAAAGATCAACACCCATTTATTTCCGGTAGAGACCGATGCTTCAACCTTTTTGTGAATGTACCGTTCCCAAGCCTCCGTCTCCGACTTTGAAAGCATCCAGTTACTGACATAGAACAGGACGATAACGGCGACAAACATACCGATGCCTTCAAAAATTTCTTGAGCAATACCGCTCTGAGCACCGGCGACAACGCTAAACAGAAAAGCCAGCAAGATACTCAGCAAGACGCCGCCTAACGCACCGACATACACCGACATGATGTACTTCTTTTTTCCGGTTTTTACAAGATAGGCGATAATTGCGGCAATAACGAGGATTGCTTCCAAACCCTCACGCAACACCAATACAAAGGACGAAACGAACGTTGCAACAGTGGCGGATTTTGCGGTCTCTTCGCTCCCGCCTTCATCCAGCGTACCGTCAAGTTCGGCCGCATCATGGTAAAGCATCGCGATAAGCTTA
>NZ_CALHGC010000248.1 GCF_938029485.1 uncultured Treponema sp.
TTACTGCCGCAACCGGAGACGGTAAAGCAACACTCGTTACATCAAACGCCGTAACGCAGAAAATTGCGGAAGAATCCGGTTCGCTGATGGAAGCTTCCAGTGTTATTCAACACATCGCATCACAGACAAACCTGCTCGCAATGAACGCAGCAATAGAAGCAGCCCACGCCGGTGAGGCAGGTAAGGGCTTTGCCGTTGTCGCCGATGAAATCCGTAAACTTGCCGAAGATTCCGCCATGCAAGGTAAGACGATTACCGCAACGCTAAAAACGCTCAGCGGAGAGATTGAAACGCTTTCCGCTTCATCAAGAACGGTAGAAGAAAAGTTCAATGCAATTTTCAGCCTTGCCGAACAAGTTAAAGATATGAGCGCCCTCCTAACCGAATCGATGAGGGAACAGGAACATGGCAGTAAGGAAGTATTAACCGCCATTAAAAACATCAGTATGGTAACGGTGGAAGTGCAGGCAGGATCGGAAGAGATGCTTAAAGGCGGAGAGGGCGTCGCAGAGGAGATGCAGAAACTGGACAATCTTACCCGTATTATGACTGATAGTATGAACGAGATGGCAGCGGGGGCGATAGAGATTAACAACGCCATACAAGAAGTCCGGGAGATAACACAGAAAAATAAGCAGAGTATTGATAATTTGGCAGAAGAAGTGGGTAAATTTAAAGTGAATTAAGGCTGTTTGACAACCGGATAGTATTCTGTTAATATGTAAAGCCATTTGAAAGTTTTTTTCTGACAGGCTTATTCTATGTTTCACTACCGGTTTTCGATTAAAAAACACACCACAATATGGTTGGGCATATTGTTATATACTATAGCCCTCTCCCCGTTGTATGCGGAACGGTTCGCTGCCGGAGTTAAATTCGTAAGCTTTAGTCTACATCCTAAAACTTCTCCCAATGCACCGCTCATGCCCCTTAAATTTGATTCCCGCGGAGTGTTCGTTTATAATCCCGGCGGCACGCTGAATTTTGAATATTTTATTGTTGATGATATCTTTTCAGTTAAATTCGTGCAGGGTTTATACGGCGATTGTGCATTGCAATTTTTAGGTTACACACATCTTGGCTTCCGGCTGCGTCTATTCAAAATCAAACGGTTTTCGGTAAATTTCGGTATTGGCCCGACGCTGATTTATCGGCAAAGCTGGTTTAGGCTAAAAGGCTATGATACGGCGGAAAAGTTCTTAAAAGGCAATTCGTCTGAAAACTGGGAATATCGTTTTATCTGGTACGGCGGCGAATTTGAATGTAACTTCAGAGTTAAAGACGCATGGGATATGTCGTTAGCCGCTATCCCGGCAGGGTTTGATTTAATCAATCTCAGTGCAGGGTTTCGCTATCGCTTTGGAAAATAACCTATCTTTTCGGTAAGCGGCAATACGGATGCACCGTATATTTTCAAAAGATAGAGGATGTCCAATACTGCATAACAATCCCAAACGCAACTGCCACATTGAGCGAAGCCTTGATGCCTTTCATCGGAATGCTGACAATGCCGGCGGAAACGCTTTTGAGGGCTTCGGCGCTGAGGCCCAGTTCTTCGGAGCCGAGTAGCACAATGCCGTGCTTGGGGAAAGAAAAAGAGGTAATAGGAGTACCGCCGGTCTCAAGCGCAAAGACGGGGAGATCGGCAGGCAGGGATTCAAGCGGACAATATTCCCACGGCAAAAAGCGGGTGCACCCCATCGCCGAACGCTGCGCACGAGGTTGTTCGGGTGAAACACAGCCTTCCGACAAGAGCAGCTTTTCTGCGCCGAAAGCCTCTGCAGTGCGGAATATGGAACCGAGGTTAAAGGGCGCACGAATATCTTCGGCATACACATATACACCCTGATAAAACGGGCGCGTTACCGGAATCGCTGCCGGAGATGCGCCGATCTGTGTTTTTGCATCAGGCATTACCGGATTCGGCTCGGTTGTATCGAACTTCGGTACATTGGTTCCGTAACGCAGGCCCGGGGCAATCAAATCCCATTCGGAAGGCTGTACGCCGCTTTGCCGGTACAGTGCATGGCGCAGCATATTAAACAATACGCGGTAATCTCCGGCGGTGAGCGTTCCTGCGTGCAAGGCGGAAGTGTAGTTTTTAACGGCAGCGGTTATAGCGGAATCGGATGAATATATGGATGCAAGGTGTGCACAAAGCCCTTCAATATAAAATGAATCACAAGAGAGAAGAACGTCCGAATACGGTAAATCCGATTGGAAGACAACGCATTCGGATTCAAGTAATTCAAGGATTTTAATAATCTTGCGTATCTTTTGGGTAGTCGGAAGCCGGACAAGCTTAAAAAGCTCGATCATGCGTTAATATGCTTGTTTAAGCAGTTCAAATATATCATCGCTCCGCATCGGTTTGGGAATATAATTCATAAAGCTTAACGAAACGGCATCTTCGGAAATAGCGACAAGCTGCTCAATGGATAGACCGATATCTTTTAAACGAGTAGGCAGATTAGCTTGAGCCAAGAGGCGGCGGATTTCTTCGATAGCGTTCTTTGCTACGGCAAGAGGATCGACACTGACTGTATCGGCATTCATCATCCGCCCGATTTTTACAAGCCTATCGAGGCTCGATGTTTGCGCATTTATAAGGAGATGCGGCAAAAGGATTGTCCCGACTATCGAGCTGGAAATGTTATAGCGGCTTGCACATGCAAGGGCGATGGCGCTGCCTAATCCGGGGCTGGAAAAAGAAATACCGACGGCAGTTAAACAGGCGGCTTCCGCAATAACCGTTTCTCGGGAAGCGCCGGTGGAACGTCCATGTTGCGGGTCAAGCGACAACAAGAATCGATCGATTGCTTTTCCTAAAATCGTTTCCGACAAAAAATTTGTTTTTGAGGAAATATAGCCCTCAAAAGCGATGCCTACACCTTGAAGAATAGTCGCAGTCGTGGCATTCGGCGCAAGATTTGAATAGCAGGCGGTATCAAACACACAGAGCTTATTAAGGTCTTTCCTTACTTTTAATAAATGAATTTTTCGTGAACGTGCATCAACAATCGGGCTGAATGGTGTAAAGGTGAACGGCTCGCGACATGTCGTAGGAACTTCGATAAACGGTAACGGTTCCGCCGTACAGGGTTTGCCTTCAATAAAATCATAGATGGAACCGCTCTCATTGTACAGCGAGGCAACGGCACGGCCTACTGCGACCGGTCCCATGCCTCCCGAAGCGATAACGGCATCGATAAAAACTCCACGTGCAAGTCCCAATGCGTTTTCGATGATATCGGAGTCGGCGGATCGTTTTACTCCATCGAATACAAGAACTGATATTCCCCTTTCTTCCAACGCATCGATAACCTTTTTCGCAATACCGGTTTCATGCATCAGCGGATCAACAACAAATAAAAATTTTTTTCCGAATTGAACGGCTTCCGCGCCTATTTTTGCTATGGAGTAGCTTCCGAGGATAATATTTGATGTAAGCTTAAAGGTAAAAGTAGACATACTCGTATTCCGCCTTTATTTCAGGTTTTTCGGGAGAAAATATACTAGCGTTTAAAGCCGCATCGAAACGGCACAATACCAGCAGGGTATGTGCCGCACTCTTTTAGAGGCCGTAATCGTCTAATATCTTGTCAGCGACGAGTTCCAACAGAGCATTATTTATATATGAAGGATCTGCAAATTTTTTCTTTACTTCGGTAACTTTATCCTCGCGAATATCCGGCGCATTTCGTACCGCTTCCAACGCAATATTTGCATCCGATAATATCCGTGCTTCGTTTGAAACGGAAACGGCATCGGTTTTATCGACTGCCTCGGTTCTCTGCGTCCGTTGACTAGGTTGTACCGGTTTTATAGGATCAATTCCGTTTAGTCTATCAATCGTCATATTCTTTCCGCCTTCCATAGCTTTTATCGGCATTTTTATCGAAAAAATTAAGTCTTCCCGGATACAAAAACCGAAAATTCGCCTTTTATCGATTGCCGCTCCTGTAATGTATGTAAAATATCCGATGCCGAACCGGATAAAATTTCCTCATGCAGCTTGGTCAGCTCGCGGCCGACAACAACCTGCCTTTTGCTATCAATATCGGCAATATCTTGTAAGAGCTTGATAATCCTAAACGGAGATTCGTAGAGTACGAAACCCGTTTGCATACCGAAAAGCTCCTGCAGCCGCCGCTTTCTTCGCCCCTGTTTAGGGGATAAAAAGCCTTCAAAAAGCACCGAAGAGTCGCCCGTTCCTGCAATACTGACCATAACCGCAAATGCCGATGCCCCCGGAATAGGCACTACGGGATACCCTGCCTCACGCACCAGTTTGACAAGCATTGCTCCGGGATCGCTCAAAGCCGGAGTCCCCGCATCGCTGGCATAAGCGACATCCTTACCTTCAGCCAATAGGCCGATAATTTTCCGCGCGGCTTCCGCTTCGTTCTGCGACCGGCACGAAATAAGAGGCTTCCGTATTTCAAAATGAGTTAAAAGCCCCAGCGTGTGCCGCGTATCTTCGCACGCAATATAGTCGGCCGCTTTGAAAATCTCCAATGCCCGTACCGTAATATCGCCTAAATTTCCAATCGGCGTTCCAACCATATATAACGATGCCACTCTGGAAGTATACTGCGTTTTATAGGTTGCCGCAAGTCCATGAATCGTGTATCTTATCGGTATGGGTACGTTTCTTTCACCGCTGTCGTGGTTCATATTGCTGTTTATCGGTATACTCTTAATGGTTGCCGCGTATTTTTTGTTTACTTTTAACAGTAAAAAAAAAGGAACTGCCGAATATTTACCGAAAGGAAAACCGGGGGCGCCCGGCGTTTGCCCTGTTTGCTGCACGGTATTAAAAAAAGGCGAACAGTTGAAAACAAAGGTATATCCGTCGGGCGGAGGGGATAGCCTCTGTTCCATTTACGGATGCCCGCATTGTTATCCGATGATAGAACCCGATACCGACCGTTTTTGTCCTGTTTGTAAAGCCCCCGTTCCTACCGATTCATACCTCATTGCCCGGCTGTTTGACCGCAGTAAAACGGATAAGCACGTCCGCATCCTCGGATGTAAAATATGCCGGCACGCATAAACCGGCGATGCCGTATCCGCAATTTTAATCGCAGAAGTATATGCCCCCTCACGGAAAAATTACATATCCGACACGGCGATGTCGTGTCGTTTATCGGAAGCGGCGGCAAAACCACCTCCATAATTACAACGGCAAATGAACTTGCCGCTCATGGATTGCGCGTTGCGGTAACTACTACGACAAAAATGGGCGTACGCGAAAAAAAGCGGCTTTCTTCCGCCGTATACTTTTGCGGCATAGAGCAAGGGGAAAAGCTGAGCGCTCCGCCGTCAGAGGTAATCGACGGGCTTTGCAACAGCTTCGACGTCGTTTTAATTGAAGCGGACGGCAGTAAACGGCGGGCGGTTAAGGGATGGAACGATACGGAACCGGTTATTCATCCTCGAACCACAAAGACGGTGGGGCTTATTTCCACACGGACGCTCGGTAAACCGGTGAATGAGTCATGGGTTCACCGTCCGGAACGGTTTTTAAACATTACTTCCGCAAAGATGAATAAACCGCTGCGACTTACTCATATTATGCAAGCGGTTTTTCACCCGAACGGGCTTTTTTTAAAGGCGCGCGGCACCTGTTTTGTACTCTGTGTTGCGCCGAGGAGCGAACATGATGCAATCCGCACCGCTTATTATCGTGCGCGGGGCAGGCGATTTAGCCAGCGGGGTACTCGCAGCAATCCATATCTCCGGTTTTCGTGTCCTTGCACTGGAAACCGAAAACCCTTCCGCCATCCGCCGTACCGTTGCGTTCAGCGAAGCCGTTAGGCTGGGGCATTGCACAATAGAAGGGATTGAAGCGCGCCTTATTGCAAAAAAACAAGCCGCAGCGGTTGTATCTGCCGGCGCTAAAGCAAACCGTTCAAATTTCATCCCCATTGCGGTTGACCCGGCAGGAGAATTGATCGATGTACTGTCCCCGGCTGCCGTCGTAGATGCCATCATTGCAAAGAAAAACTGCGGTACTCGCCTCGGTATGGCACCGGTCGTGATTGCACTGGGGCCGGGATTTACCGCAGGAAAAGATGCACACGTCGTTATCGAAACCATGCGCGGGCATAATTTAGCACGATTGATTTATCAAGGAGAAGCGCTTCCCAATACCGGCGTTCCCGGGCTTGTCGGCGGAGAAAGCGCTTTGCGGGTTATCCATGCACCGGCGGCAGGTACGCTGTACGTTTTACGGGATATCGGTTCCTCCGTTACCCGCGGCGAAATCATTGCCCGCATCATACATCAGGACAACAGCGTTACCGACGTTGCCGCTTCGCTTAACGGAATAATCCGCGGTATGTTGCCTAACGGCTTTACCGTCCGCAGCGGTCTCAAAATGGCGGACATAGACCCGCGCCTTACCGAATTGAACAACTGCTTTACCATTTCCGACAAAGCGCGCGCTCTCGGCGGGGCGGTATTGACGGCGCTGCTGTCCCACGGCGTCATACCGTGAAGCTGATAGCTATACGGGGTATCAAAAGTCTAAGTTTTGGTAGTTTCTTTAAGGTTAGAGACGCTGATTGTGAGATAGAACAATGACGGAACTGTGGATTTGCCGGCACAAGGGATTATCCTCCGAACAAGAGCGCACGCAGGCAAGAAAATTGTTGAAGACTGCGCTTGTCGAACGGATTCCTCATTGTCCCGATCAGCTCTTGTTTGAATACGGAAAGTATGGAAAACCGTATCTAAAAAATATAATGCTGCAATTCAGTTTATCGTATACGCACGGTACATATATCGTTGCAATATCCGACGGTGAGATCGGAGCAGACATCGAACTGCAGCGCATTGCTAAACCGCACGTTGCAAACCGCTGCTTTACCGATTCCGAAAACCACTATCTTCACCAAGATATGGAACTGTTCGACCGGCGATTCTATGAACTATGGACACACAAAGAAGCATACGTAAAATATACGGGAGAAGGTTTTCATCAATCTCCGCAAAGTATTGATGTTTTATCGCAATCGATACGCAACATTCTCTATACGTTAATTGATGATGATGTAATAATTTCTTTATGCGGCAGGAACATACATCCCGTTTCGGTGTATAAGGTTTCCGACAAATGGAAAGAACCGCTAATGACCGATTGAGTTTTTAACGCTTCTATAAATTAGAAAGTAAAGAGGTATTTTATGAATCAAAATACGGCGATACTGTGTGTTATCGGCGCTCTTTTGCTTAT
>NZ_CALHGC010000249.1 GCF_938029485.1 uncultured Treponema sp.
TAACGGCGCTTTTTTTCGAGCTCAAATCCGCAGCGCCCGAGCAGAAAAAAGAGCTTGCTGTAAGCGCGAATGAAAAGCGCGATTATTTCAGCGAGCTCATCGCTGCAAAAAGGGCCATCTTTGAAGCGGCATATAAGCTGCAAAAAGAAAAGGTGAAAACGCATATTGAAATTATGATACCGATTATTATGAATTTCCGTGAACTTAAACAAATCGCTTACGGAAAAAAGATCGAAGGACAGGCCTATCTCGGTATCCGTGCGCTTGAAAAAGAAATCCGTACACAGCTGAAAGCGCAGCCGATTGACTATAAAATCGGTACAATGATTGAGCTGCCGGTTGCGGCGCTGTCGGCAGGAGAAATTGCGCGCTATGCGGAATTCTTCTCGTTCGGTACAAACGACCTTACGCAGACCACGCTCGGTCTTTCCCGCGATGACTTTAACAGCTTTATGCCGGATTATACGCTGTATGATCTAATTGACGGCAATCCTTTTGCGATTTTAGATCATGGTGTACGGGAGCTTATCAGTATTGCGATTGAACGAGGCAAACTTACCCGTCCCGATATTAAGCTCGGCCTCTGCGGTGAACAGGGTGCCCGCCCCGAAAACATTCCCTTCTGTATGAAGGCCGGTTTGAATTATGTTTCCTGTTCGTCTTATTCGGTGCCTATCGCACTCTTGTCGATTGCACAGGCTGAGTTGGAAAAGGCGGAAAACGAAGGGCGCAAGCTCCCACGTAAAAAGGCTTCAAAGTAAAAATCGGCATCGTTTCTAACAGGATGTCAATACTTGCAGGCAACCGCCTCTTTATTTAAGCGGTTGCCTGTATTTTCCCTTTTGTAATTGCAATAATGAGTGAATCACATCAAAAAGAATTGGCGGTATGCGGTTTTGAAGCGGTAAAAGCGCTCGCCGCCGAACATCCCGAAAAAATTTCACGGCTTTTTTTTGCCGGAAGCAGGGCAAAGACATTCGGAAGCCTTTGTAAATACCTTGCGCAGCGGAAACGGCTCTACCGGCTCGTGCAATCGGATGCGGAATTGGAAAAACTGTGCGGCTCCATTCACCACCAAGGGGTAGTCGCGATGATTGAAGAACCCCGCATTGCTCCCATAACGTCGGAACAGATTAAACGATGGGAAACCGAAAAAGCCGCAGTGTTACTGTGCGACCGTGTTGGAAATGCAAATAACCT
>NZ_CALHGC010000250.1 GCF_938029485.1 uncultured Treponema sp.
AAAAACAACAGCACAATACCGGCGTAAACCGCCAGCACAAGCACATCGAAAACGGAAAACCGCACGGTTTCGATACATGTTCTGCGCTGCACGTGATCGATACCCCTCGTGACAGCAGCTTGTGTAATTTCATCGGAAATTTTTGAAGCGGAAACCAACATCGGTACGTAAATGTATTCCATCGTCTTTATCGGTCGGCGCAGTACGGCCGGAAAAGACGTCGACAATCCGCGAAGTGCCATCGCTTCTTTTATAAACGTCCACTCTTCCTTCATCGTCGGAAAGTATCTGAGCGTAATGCTCAAGGCAACGGCAAAACCTTTGGGAATATGCATTTTATACAGAGCCGCCATAAAGCGGCTTACCTGCGTTGTTGCAATCAAAAAATTCCCAAGCATAAGGCAGGGAATGAGTTTTCTGATGTATACCGAAAACACATAGACAATACTTCCCGCCGTCGCCGGCATAAGCGGCACCAACATGTACTGCAGCGCAACAAGAGCACTGAACAAAAGTCCGTAGGAAAATGCAATTTTCAGCCGTTTTGCCGTACACAGCAAAACAAACGGAAAAACCGCAAACAAACATTCAATGAACAGATTGTCGTTCAAAAATACCGTTATGCCGGTAATCGCCAAAATAAACAATTTTGTTCTCGGATCGAGTTTCATACAACTACACAATACCCGCTTTTTCAAAATGCTTGCGCAAAATACGTTTGCCGATTAAACCGCCGAGGATGGCACACAGCAGTGTAATTGCAGTCATTGCCGGAAGCACCCATACGCTCGTACCGATTGTGTGAATGATTTGCTCAAAGGCGGCTGTGTTCCCCTTTTTTTTCATAAAAGCGTCAAATTGTGCGGGAAGCAGCGCCATAGGAACGTATGCGCCGAAGGGAGCAAGTGCCATTATGCAATATGCGGTAAGATTTTTTTTAAACGACTGAAAATGCCCCGACGCGCAAATACAGTCGGCCGCAATACCGAACAGCACAAAAAAAAGACTCATCATCCAAAACATGCCGGTGATAAAAAGCAAAATGCCGCCGATAACACCGAGGCAGGTTAATGCGCCGCGCTTCGGAATTTTTGCAACATAGAGCATAAAGACGGTACCCGTAAACAGCGCAATACATGCAGGCATTAAAGGAAACGTGAGCGGCGTCATCTGCGCTATGCCGCCGACAACAAAAGCGACAACCGAATAAATCAGCGAAAAAATTCCTATCGAAATAAAGTCTTTTGTTTGTAATTTTTTTTGTTCCATTGCCGCCCCTTTTCCTGTTTTTAGTATTTTATATCACTGATATATATCATTGATATAAAGCGATGATGAAAGGATGGAAAAATTGTCAAAAACCGGTGAACATACTGCGGAAAAAACCGCTTTACAGTATCTATTGGAGCTTGCAAAACCCTGTAAGAGGCTGCTCGTCACTTCCGTGATTTTTGCCGTATTGGGCGCAGCTGCGGGAATTGTACCATACCTTGCCGTGTCCCGCCTTATCATTCGGATATGCGCACGGGATTATACCCTACAGGCAATTTTTGTAACGGCACTTATTGCACTTGCCGGGTATCTTGGGCAGCTCTGTCTGTCTACACTTTCTACGATACGTTCTCACCGTGCGGCGTTTACCGTGCTGAGAAACATCCGTATGCAGCTGACGGCAAAGCTCTCCCGCGTTCCGATGGGTTTTATATTGGATACCCCATCCGGTAAATTCAAAACAATGCTGGTTGATACGGTCGAAAAACTGGAATTGCCGCTTGCTCATATCATACCGGAACTGACGGCAAATCTGCTGATTCCTTTTTTAATGTTAGTCTATTTCTTTTATCTTGATTGGCGCTTAGCGCTTACCGCTTTTGCAACTTTTCCGCTCGGTCTTATTTGTTATATGGGGATGATGAAGGACTACGAAAAACGGTATGCAAAAGTTCTTACAGCAAGTAAAAATATGGATGCCGCAACGGTTGAATACATCGGCGGCATTGAAGTGATAAAAGCCTTTAATCAAAGCACCGTATCATATCGGAAATATACTGAGGCAATCACGGAAAATGAAAATGCTAAAGCGGAATGGTTTAAAAAGACTAATCCATACTACGCTGCGGGAATTGCAATTGCTCCTTCCAGTTTATTAGGTGTGCTGCCGCTCGGCTGTTGGTTTTTCATACACGGGAGTATATCCGCCGGAAGTTTTATATCGTGCATCATCTTGTCGCTCGGTCTTATTGCACCGCTCATCCAGGCGCTGCGTTACACGGACAGTCTTGCAATGGTAGACTCTACCGTAAAAGAAATTGCGAAACTGTTGGAAGCGGAAGAAATGAACCGTCCGAAGAATGGTGTGCCCATTAAAGAAAATACTATTGCGTTTTCTCATGTATCGTTTGCATATAGCGATACGGAAGTTTTGCATGATATTTCATTTCAAGCGGTTCCGAATGGGATGACTGCATTTGTCGGTCCGTCCGGTTCGGGAAAATCTACCATTGCCCGCTTAATAGCCTCGTTTTGGGAAGCAAGCAATGGTTCGGTTATGATAGGCGGCTGCGATGTACGGAACATTCCGCTTTCGCAAGTGATGGAGCGGGTTGGCTATGTTTCACAGGATAATTATTTATTCCATTTATCCATTCGGGAAAATATACGGATTGGGAAACCGGACGCTACGGATGCTGAGATAGAACAAGCTGCAAAGAAAGCAAGCTGCCACGATTTTATCAGCGCACTTCCTCAAGGGTATGATACGATTGCAGGAGACGGAGGGAATAATCTTTCCGGCGGCGAGAAGCAGCGCATTGCAATCGCACGCGCAATACTAAAAGACAGTCCCATCATTGTGCTGGATGAAGCGACCGCTTTTACCGACCCCGAAAACGAAGCAGTCATTCAGCGTTCCATCGGAGAACTGGTCGCAGGAAAAACATTGATCGTCATTGCGCATCGGCTTTCGACTATCACGACGGCAGATAAAATTATCGTTATGAATCACGGAAGAATTGAAGCGGAGGGTCGGCATCAATCGCTTTTGGAATCGTGTGAACTGTATCGCACGCTTTGGAATGCGCACATCAGCGTAAGCGACAAAAAGGAGAACGGTTTATTAGGAGATATTGTATGATTACTATGTTTAAACGATTGTTGCATTTTTCAGGTGCGGAAAAAAGAAGATTGATACTCTCTTTTATTTTTCATATCGGTAATTCGTTTTTTGAAATGCTTCCCATTATGGCAATTCTGACGGTTCTCTCCGGAATCCTTTCCGCCATTTCAGGAAATGGGATGCCGTACAAAACGATTTGGATCTCACTCGCAATTATGCTGCTCAGTGTTGTAGGGAAAATCGTTTTTATCAATATCGCTTCTATAAATAGAACATTGGGAAGTTTTGCCATGTGCAGCGAGTGGCGGATGAACCTCGGTGAAAAATTAAAGCGTGCACCGATGGGGTATTTTAGTGAGCATCGATTAGGAGACATTACCGCTGCGGTTACCACCACGCTCGGCGATCTTGAAACAAGTGCGGTAACGGTACTGGAGGCGGTCGCAGGCGGATTTATTCATGCCTTTGTTATCAATGTATGGTTGTTTGTTTATGAATGGAGAATCGGATTGCTGATGCTTGCAGGTCTTTTAATCTCATTCTTGATTTATGCAAAAACTCAAGCCGCGGGAGAAAAATATTCACCGCGCAGGCAGGCGGCGCAAGCACAACTGGTAACCGGTATTTTGGAATACATTCAAGGGATGACAGTGGTAAAAGCATTCGGACTCGGCGAGCAATCCGGTAAAACGGTTGATGCAGCAATCAGTGAAAGCGCAGCGGCAAATATCATTTTGGAAAAAATTTTCTCCGAACTCGCAGCTGCTTTTCAAACAATATTCAAAGTGGTTAGAGCGGCAATACTCATTACAGCCCCCTATCTTTTAATGCATGGAAATATAACACCGGAAAAGTGTTTGTTGCTGACTGTCGCAAGTTTTATGATTTATGCAACGGTGGAACTTGCCGGAAGTACGGCGGCTGTTGCACGGGTAGTTGATGCATCCCTTGACCGGCTGGAAGAAATATCGGATATGCCGTTATTGGATGAAAACGGTACGGAGCATATTCCGAATAATTATGACATTACGGTTCGGAATATTTCTTTTTCTTACGATAGAAATGATACAAAAGAAGTGATACGGAATGTCGATTTTACGGTGCCGCAAAAAACAAGCTGCGCGATTGTCGGACCGTCCGGTTCGGGAAAAACAACACTGTGTAATTTAATTGCGCGCTTTTGGGACGTCAGTCAGGGTGAAATTTTACTCGGCGGTATCAACGTTAAGGATTACACATGCGACAGTCTTTTAAAAAATTTTTCTATTGTGTTTCAGCGCGTATACCTGTTTGAAGATACGATAGAAAACAATATCCGTTTCGGTAAGCCGGATGCAACGATGGAAGAAGTGATTGCTGCAGCAAAAAAAGCCTGCTGTCATGATTTTATCACTGCACTGCCGGACGGGTATCAAACTAAGATCGGCGAAAACGGAGCAACACTGTCGGGAGGAGAAAAGCAGCGTATCTCCATCGCGCGGGCAATTCTCAAGGATGCGCCTGTTGTTATTTTAGACGAAGCGACTGCCAGTGTCGATCCTGAAAATGAACACGAGTTGCAAACAGCTATCGAGGAGCTGACAAAAAACAAAACACTCTTGATGATTGCGCACCGGTTGAATACGGTACGCAAAGCGGATCAGATTATTGTGCTTGATGAAGGACGCATTGTGCAGCGGGGTACTCATGCCGAACTTATGCAGCAGGAAGGTTTGTACCGGAGATTTGTCGGCATCCGTGAAGAAGCAATCGGGTGGAAGATTGATCGGAGAGAACATTAGGAATGGGCGGCAATAAATGCGATTTTTGTTTTCGCTCCTGTTAAAAAAATAGTATAGTAGAAAGATGTGATTTTTTGTTCCGTATCAGTTTACAAGGGGAAACCGGCCAAAAGGCTTTTTTCAAGAATATACGGCGCATCTACAAAAACTACAATAGAGCCGTTCCCAGCCGTTGTTTTATCTTTTCATTGGTAAGGCGGGCATC
>NZ_CALHGC010000251.1 GCF_938029485.1 uncultured Treponema sp.
TCCAATATCTCTGGCGAATTTCTTCCAGCAATGTTTCAACCTTCCGTATTCAACAAAGCCATTCCTATGAAATGCAATGCTTTTCTCATTTATGGACGTTCAGCAGAGATTAGAGGAAGTTTTTCGATTTTATTTGATACATTAACTCAGGTATTGATTCTGAGGCAATAAGCCAAATTCGATCCGTTAAGATTTCTCCATAATCATGGACAATTTTATTTCTTAATCCGATAATTTTTGCCCACGGGATATCTTGGTTCTCTTGCATAAAATCGCTGGAGAGATGATTAGCTGCTTCTCCGATTATTTGTATTAATCGTTCAATTGCCAATCGTTTTATACGGTTATTTACAAAACTATTATGATTTTCGTCTTTTATAATATCAATTACTTCTTGTGAATACTTTAATATATCGTAAATATAACTTTTATCACGCTCATTATCCAACATAAAGAGGTTCCTTAGAATTCATTATTGCTTCTTTTCTATAAGGATTTACTAAACCGGCAGGTTCTACAATATCAATATTTCTTTTTGTAATATTTTGAAGATAGTCTTGTATATCCAGTATATCAAAAAGGGATATTTTTTCAGAATTTCTAAACTCTATAAGAAAATCGACATCGCTTTGGCTTGTAAAATCGTTTCGTATTGAAGACCCGAAGACAGATATTTCTTTAATATTATACTTAGAAATTATATATTCTAAATCTTTGTGAGTTAAATGGATGCCATTGTTTGAAAGTTTTTCGAATCCCGTCATTTTCCTTTGCCGTTCAAATGTATCACATCTTTATCAAAATCACAACATGGACGCACTACAAGTTTTAAAAAATACGGAATATATGCTCATATTAGGCAAAAATGATCTTTTTTCCCTCTACCGCTCCGCAAGTTCCGGTTTTTTGAATAAGGAGATAGCCCAAAATGACAAGAAGAACCGGAATGCTTCCCGATGAATTAAGCCGATATCAAGGGCAACGGCAACCAGCAAAGCCGACCGTATACCCAATTTGTTTTTGCCGAATCCGATGAGCCAGCGTACAAAGGCTTCGTCGTATTGGTAGTCTTGGATAAAATCGATGACGGTCTTTTTTAACACGGGATCGCTCGTTTTTTTCGTTTCAAAAATTTCATCGAGTATATCGATGAAAAGAATAGACGGCGATTGTTTTTCGTTCCGGTATTTTTCAAACATATAATAAAAGTCGTTTTGGATACCCATTAACGATGCCAGTGCAAGCAGCGCTTCGTTTTCGATATAGGGCGGAACGGTGTCCCTGCGGAGAATATCCAGAATAAACATAGGAGAATTATCTGCATTAAAAAGCTCCAGCGCGCGTATTCCTTTCAGTATCAGCGCGGGGTTTTCCGCTTGGGATAGTATGGTGCCGATTTTAGGCTGGCTGTAACTGTCGTTCAGTCGGGCAAGGGCGACCATCGCTTCTCCGGCAAGATAGTAGTCGTCGCTATCGAGCGCTGCCCGTAAGGGGGTAACCGCCTGCTGCACATTGAATTTGGCGAGTATCCGCGCGGCGAGCGGCGCTGTGGTAAACGCACCCTGTTCAAGCTCTTTTAACACTACATCGCGTACCTTCGCATTAATAGTATTCATCGAATAGAGCGCCCGTAATGCGTTCATCCGAATCGTAAACCGCGGAGATTCAAGGTAGTGCAGCAGCTGATCGCAGGATACCGATGAAGCAATTTCACCGAGTTCGTTGAGGATTTTCTCCTCGGTTTCGATAGTCTCGCTCCGGTCTAATTTGTGCAGAAGGTTGAGTGCCTTCATATCGCGGGGAGAAAAGAGCACGGCAAGCGTTTCAAACACGCGGTAACTGCCGAGGTTCAAGAGTTTGCGCTGAAATACGATACCGATTGCGATAATGGCGATAACTATCAAGAAAAATATTTGATACGATTGCAGGTAGGAAAAACCTTGCACCCGCAAAAGGTCGAGTATCGTTCCGCCGAGGATGGAACCTGCGCCGCCGGTAATCGCAAGGATAAAGTAATAGAGCATACTTAAATCCATCAGCGCCTCTTCCGGCACCATCGCGAAGAAATATGCTTGCGACGAATTATCCTGCCCGACAAAACCGACATTGCTGATCATCGTAAATAAGATGAGAAAAACGGTACTGAGTATGCCGGCGCTTGCAAGTCCCGGCGCAAAGAAAGCCGGTATTAACGAAAGAGCGCTGATTGCGCTGAAAATGATAAAGATCGGTTTAGCGCCGATTCGGTCGATAATCAGATGCATTAAAAGCCCGACGCTGAGTGCGCCTACAAGCGAGTACACGGATAAGATGGTCGCAGCGCTGTCTCGTCTACTGTAAACCTCTTTTGCATACACGATGATAAACGGACGAATCATCGCAATACCGAGACTGATAATAAAGAACGCCAACACGAACCGTCTAAAGTTTGCATCTTTAAAGGCATCACGAATGTGTCTCAAAAAAGTGGAGCCTTGGCGCGGGGTTGTGCTGTCTTTCCGCTTTTGACGGTTCGGCTTTGCGGACTGAGGTTCCGGTATTCTAAACAGCAGGATAGAGGCGATAAAACCGAGCAGTATGCCGATCATGCTGGCAAGGTTATAGCTATGTACCGAAGGATCTCTCCGTAAAAGCCACGCAAGCAAAACAGTGGCGAGTAATGCCGCAAGGTTGTTGATTAAGGAAAGGCGCACGATATACGAGCTGCGGTCTTTCCCGGGCGCAAGGATTCTGATAACGGGATTATTGGCAATCATCCCGGCGCCGCGGAAAAAATTGAACAACCCTACCGCAAGCAATAGACAATAGAGCGCATACTGATTGTGTCCCGCTGATACGAGGAACGGAATGGCAAGCAGCGGCAGCAGCGAGGCGGTACGAAAAAGCCATGTGCTGCCGAATGTCTGCATAATGCTGAAACGCATCACCATCAGCTTTCCCAGCGGAATGGCAAAAAAAGAAAGGTACATAAACGCAGTCAGTAAACCGACTACCGTTGTGTTGGCTTTTAAAAACAGCGCATAAAGGGTAATCGTGTTGCCTGTCACAAGCGCAAAAGAAAAAGAATTGAAGATATTGTAAATGTCGTAGATTCGCCGCCCTTGTTTAATTTTATAGGCCGACAGTTGCTCATTCATCGGCCATATTGTATAGTGAACGTATGAAAAACTCAACGGTACCCCTCCGCTCGGAGGTCGCAAAAAGCGATCAATGGGATTTAAGCAAACTTTTTACAAATGATGCGGACTGGAATGCCTCACTGAAAGACATTACCGCCGCAAAAGACCGCGTATTAACCTACAAAACCGCCTTTGCTTCACCTGATACACTGACTGCCGAAACAGTACTCGGCTGTTTACAGGCTGTGGAAGCGGCGTCCCGTATTTCGGAAAAGACAAGCCATTATGCCTTTTTGATGAAGTCGGTGGATGAAAGCGATCCTAAAAACATCGAACGGGTCTCGCGCGCGATGATGGCGGATACGGAACTCTCTTCCGAAACCAGTTGGTTTATTCCCGCTTTACTGGATATTCCCGAACAGACTATCCGCGGCTGGATTGATCCTGCCGGGAAAACAGGCGCCGCTTTTGCTCCGTACAAAGTCTTTATCGAAAAACTGATCAGATTAAAGGCTCATACATTGAGCGAAAAAGAAGAAAAGCTCCTTTCGCTTTTAGCCGAATCGCAGGATGTCGAACGCCGCAGTTTCTCGACGCTTACGAATGTAGACTTCCGTTTCGGTTCGATTGAAACTCCCGATGGAGCGAAAGAGCTTACTCAATCGTCATATTCACAGTTCTTAATCAATCCCGACCGGAATATCCGTAAGCAAGCGTATATGCAATTTTACGGTACGTTCGACACGTACAAAAATACCATAGCATCTTTGTATACCGGTCAGGTACAGCAAAATATCGCGCTTGCCCGTATCCGCGGATACGGTTCCGCCCGTGAACAGGCGCTCTATCCCGATAAGGTTCCGACGGAAGTATACGACAACCTTATCAGCACAATCCGGAAAAATTTGGAGCCGCTGCATCATTTTTATGCACTTATGCAAAAATCGCTCAAACTTGATGAACTGCGGCACTATGACGTGTATGTTCCGTTGGTGGGCGAAGTGCGGCGGCACACTCCGTATAACGAAGCCGTCGATATGATTACCGAAGCGTTACAGCCGCTCGGTGATGAATATGTAACAACGCTGCGGAACGGATTACTCGGCGGCTGGGTTGACCGGTACGAAAATAAGGGCAAGCGTTCGGGCGCTTTTTCGTGGGGCTGCTTTGAAGGCGATCCTTATATCATGGTCAACTATAAAGAAGACGTTATTCGGGATGTATTCACCCTTGTGCATGAAGGCGGGCATTCCATGCATTCGTGGTATGCAGTGCGGAACAATCCGTTTTTAAGCTACAACTACACGATTTTTGAAGCGGAGGTTGCGTCCACCTTTAACGAGGAGCTGTTGTTCCGTTCCATGCTGAAAAACACGAGCGATCCCAAAATGCGGGCATACCTGCTGAGTATTCGCGTAAGCGATATTCTTGCAACGCTCTACCGTCAGACGATGTTTGCCGAATACGAGCATATCACGCATAAGTTGGTCGAAGAGGGAACGCCGCTTACCATCGAGAATCTCCGCAGCGAGTACCGCAAACTGTTGACCGCTTACTTCGGCCCTGCGATGCACTTTGAGGAATGCAGCGATCTTGAAGGCTTGCGTATCCCGCATTTTTACAATTCGTTCTATGTGTATAAATACGCAACCGGTATTTCCGCATCGCTTGCCCTTGCCGAACGGGTATGCTCGGGCGGAAAAACGGAGCGGGAGGATTACTTTAAGTTTTTAACCTCCGGCGGTTCCCGCTATCCCATCGAGTCGCTGCGGATTGCCGGTGTCGATATGGCTTCTCCCGAACCGGTTGAAGCAGCCTGTAAGCACTTTGCGCACTTAGTAAGCGAGCTTGAAAAAGCCTTAGCCGCTCTATAATCCGATTGCTCTGCCGCCGTGACTCTTGAACAAGCTCAAGCGATTATCGCTTCGCCTCTTTTCAACGCTTTTTTAGAACCGGCGGCAGACCGGCGCGCCTTTATAACGGAACGGTTGGCAGCGCAAGGAATTCCCTACCGTACCGTTACCCTTCAAGATAAAACTCACATTGTTATTACCTACCGGCAATCCTCGTACAATCCCCGCTTTAAGATGAAAACGCTGATAGCGCACTATGACCGCGCCGCCGGTACACAGGGCGCAAACGATAATTCCGCCGCCTGCATACAGCTGCTGCTGTTTGCTCAAACGCTGCTGCAGAAACGGACTGCGCACAATATCCGCATTATCTTTACCGACGGCGAAGAAGCGGGTGCGGATGGCATTAAAAACCAAGGCGCCTACCGCTTGGGGCAAGGCTTGCGTGCGCTTTCAATGCAGCAGGATGACATCTTTGTGTTTGATATGTGCGGCAGCGGGGATACGCTCATCCTTTCAGAGTCGGGGATATACGGCAGGGATACACGGAAAACGGCGGCGCTTACGGCTCTGCATCGGCGCTGCCGCATCTATGCCGATGCCGCTTGCAGGGGACGATGGCTTTCGCTGCCGACTGCCTATAGCGACAACGCAGGGCTTATTTCCGCCGGATTAACCGCACAGGTTATCACCGTATTGCCGAGGGCGGAAGCGGAGCTGCTGATGCGGTATATGCCGCACTCGGCTGGAACGCCCCTATCGGGTAACGTGCATTCTGCTGGATGTCATAGGTCGGCCGCTGCGGAAATATCCGCCAACGAAAGCGCCGCTCAAGCGCTTCAACGGTGCATCATCACCAATGCACACGTTCCGCCTGATTCGCCGCTTGCCGCCGTCATTCCGCAGACATGGCAGCGGATGCACACGCCGCAGGACAGGCTCGAAACACTGACGCCGCAAGCTTTTATCCTAGTAGATAAAATGCTTCGGTATCTGGCGGGTGTGAAAGAAGCGGCGTATTATGCGGAACTCTAATTGACCTTAAACTTCCCGACTTCCTGCGCCAGCGCTTCAATACTCTGCTTATTCTTCTGTGTTATCTCGCTGACTTCCTGTACGGCGTTGTTGATCTGCACGGCGCCCGAAGCCATCTCGTTCATACTGTCGGTGATGATGCGCGTAAGGTCGTCGAGCTTACGCATTTCGACTGCAACTCCCTCTCCGCCTTTCAGCATTTCTTCCGAACCTGCCTGTACTTCTACTGTAACGGTGTTGATGCTCTTAATGGCGGTAAGTACCTCTCTGCTGCCGTTTTCCTGTTCCCGCATCGCTTCGGTAAGCCGGTTACTCATATCCTTAACCTGTTCGGCAAGGGTAAAGATTGCATTAAACTTCTCTTCGACGGTTTTGGACGAAGCAGAAAGCGTTTCAATTTCTCCGCTCAAGGTTTTTAGCGTTGTAGTAATAGTTTTACCCTGTGCTGCGGAATCTTCGGCAAGTTTACGGATTTCGTCTGCAACGACGGCAAAGCCCTTGCCCGCTTCTCCTGCGTGGGCAGCTTCGATCGCAGCATTCATTGCGAGTAAGTTTGTCTGAGATGCAATATGCTGAATAACGCTGCTCGCTTCCATTAGCGAACCGGATTCTTCGGCAATTTTCTGCGTTACAGTGTTTGAGGTTACGAGCGTCGCTTTTCCATCGCCGGTAGCAGTTGTAAGGCTTCTGATTACCTCGTCGGTTTTGCCGAGCGTTTGTCCGATAGAGGCGATGTTTGCAACCATCTGTTCTACGGAAGAAGATGACTGTGCGACACTCGCTGCCTGCGTTTCAATGTTGTTATTCAGCTGCTTAATGGTGCGGACAATTTCTTCGACGGTTGCCGCCGTTTCGGTAACGCTTGCCGCTTGAGTCATTGCCTGCTGCTTCACCCCATCGATGTTGGCGCTGATTTGATTAACGGCGCT
>NZ_CALHGC010000252.1 GCF_938029485.1 uncultured Treponema sp.
CTGCACTTCCACTTGCACCCAATTGCTTGTAATACCGTCGATGGTCGCCTGCTTTCCAAGCGTTAGGATTTTTACCCTTGTTCCGGCAGACATCACTGCGAGAACGGAAGTTGTTGTCGCTTCTCCGCTTCGAAGTTTGAGGTTTTCTTTGACAATCATAGTTTTGTTTGGGGCGACGTTGGGAAAAGCGGCAGCCTCACCCGACCGTACGGAAGTAGCATAAAGTCCCGTTACGGGATTTGACCAAGGGTGTTCCAACTTTTCTTCAATTACTTTTAAGTTTGACGGTTTATTTTTATATTCCGAATTGATGTATTTTAGCATCAAACCGATCCACTCCTGATTTGTCTGCATAAGCTCAATGATAAGTTTATAGTTTTCCCCGTTATAAACGCGGAGTCTGTTTCCGTTCTGTTCAACTATAAATATCGCATCTTGCCGTACCCTAAGGTCGGGAAGATTATTAAAAGATTCCAATTTATACCATTCATTAAAATGTGACTGTTCACTTCTATCTAATTCACAATTTACATAATAAACATTATTTTTTTGCCGTATATCCTTTATTGAAAAAATTGTAAGGGCCATACTTGTTTCAAAAATAAGAATTGTATTCTTAAATACAATGTTACATAGGCCGGTCAAACTATAGTCTTCCGAATCTTTATATCCTGCGTATTCGTCGGAAAATTCTTCAAGCCGCCTAGATGAATTTAGAATAGCATTATGCCAGATTGGAATCCATTTTTTTTCAAAACGGTTTTTATTCGTTGTTGTTATTGCATCGGGAAAAACGTTTGAATCGGCAAGAATGAGGTCGTCTGTAGAAATCCAGCCGTTTTCATAGCTAATCATATATTCAAAAGTATCAAAAGGCGAATTTGTTCTGTCTTGCACATACGCAAGTTTTGATGATTCAAACCTCTGATCGCGATTTACCCTGTCTATGATTTTTCCATATTCATCATAGCTGTTTGCCTCTCTAACGGTTTTATATGTTTTTTCGGTAAATTTGTAATATTCTGAGGCGTCATAAAAATAATCCCATTTTTGAGCATTTACATTTGTTAGGATTAAACATATTGCAATTAAAAATAGAAACCTTTTCATCAGTACCTTCCTTTCCATGGTATTGGATCAGTATAATTAAACGGATTTATCATATTTTTCCATATTTCCTGATTTTTCGTATGTTCCTGTCCCCAAATAGGAAATGTATTTACACGAGGCATGATTATACCTGTTTCTGATTCCGCATCTCCTCCTTTCGGCAGCTTTACAGCGCTCACATGCAAATGTGAAACATCATTGCCGTCGGAATTCCTTAGCAGCATCGTCTCTGCCACTTGCATTCCCGGGCTTATAGCACTCCCTTGTTCCACATAGTTTTTAATCGTATTGGCATCCAAATGTATTGCAAGGTAATAGAGGTTCTCATCGGTTAAGGCTTTTATCAGGATAAAGCCGCCCATCGACGCACTCACAGCCTTACCGCACCGCAATACGGTTCCTTGTACCAATGAATGCACGGCTGTTCCTTGCGGACCTCTAAAGTCTATCCCTTCATGCCAATATTCCGTATAGTCGGAATGTACTGCTTTATAATCAGCATTAAAAAAACCGGTTACTCCCGTGTAGCCGTCAAATGATTTTCCCCAACACCGACTGTTAAACACCGCTGCAAATCCGGGATTACTACTTACGATTTTAGCACCATAATCGCCCCCGTCGTATAATTTGTTTTCACCGTTTCCAGAGCATCTACTTCAAATATCCTCCAAAAGCACGCAGCACGCAAGCGTACTATCGCTCAGCCAAATACCCCCCAAAACACCAGCCCGTAGTTCCCGCGGCTATAGCTTTTCCGTCCCTGTCTTTTGCCCCCGCCTGCACTTCCACTTGTACCCAGTTGCCGGTAATACCGTCGATTGTATCTTCAG
>NZ_CALHGC010000253.1 GCF_938029485.1 uncultured Treponema sp.
CCCGCTAGTGCGTCTATAAAACGGTATACGCATCTACGAACAACGCTCATTGTGTTAATAGCGGTTAGTATCGCTATAACACTGCTTCCGATATTTATCGTCATTACTCGATATAGTTATAAGAGCGTACAAACACAGGCTATTGCGTCCGCTCTGACCTTATCGGAAAAATATGCGACAATTACTGCGACGACACTTAAAAAATCGTTGGATACGGCTCATCTTATGCGATCCTCGATTATGGCTCTGCAAACGATAAATGCATCCGAACGCCGCAGAACTCTTCATGATATAATAGAAAACAGTTTGAAGGACAGTATCGGTTTTTTTAGTATGTGGGCATGTTATGAACCGAATCAGTTTGACGGTCTTGATGCAAGATATGCCGGTACGCAGTTTCATGACGATACGGGACGTGTTGTTATGTATTTTGATAAAGATACGGTAACGCAGGTTGTAACGGAAAATTTACTCGGTAGCTATACGGTTTCGGATTGGTATCTTAATTCGTTGACCACCGGAAAAGATCAGCAGTTTGATCCATACTTTAGTAAAGTCAGTTCCGGCGATGAGATATTGGTTACGACGTTTACCGTTCCGCTGAAAAATCGCGATAATAAGACGGTGGGCGTATTCGGTATCGATTTAGCTTTGACCAACCTTGCGAAGGAATTGGATAATTTGAAATTCTATGAAACAGGTCACGGTAGTTTGATTTCTTCAAGCGGCGTTATTGTAACGCATAAAGATAAAAGTCTTGTCGGAACGGTTAAAAAGGATTTTGATACACTGCTCAATAATCGCGATTCCGTAATGGTCGGTTCGGAACAAAATATCAGAATTTTTGAGCAAATCGAAAACGGCACAGATATGTTTTCAATGCTTACGCCGATTGTCATCGATAGCGGTTTTGAACCGTGGTATTTGTTATGTACGGTTCCTCGGGCGGAAGTATATAAAGCTGTCATTAGAGGAACAATCATTATGGCAGCAATGCTGATACTTTCCATAGTATTGATTGTTAGTGTTCTTTCGATCATTATCACAAGAAAACTGCGTTCGCTCACTCATGTTACGGCGGCGTTGCGGCAAGTTATCTCCTACGGAAAGGGAGACTTAACGGTGCGATTGCCCGTTTCCGGTAATGACGAAATAACCGAAATAGCCGCCTCCTTTAACGATACGATCGCAAAAATCGGTGCATCAATACAAGCTGTCAGTACAAATAGCAATATGATGGAAGCAATCGGAAATGAACTTGCCTCTAACATGACCAAAACGGCCGGTGCCGTAAACGAAATCAGCGCTAATATCGACGGGGTCAAGCAGCAGGCGATGACACAAGCTGCCAGTGTTACCGAGACGGCGGCGACTGTCGAAGAAATTGTCCGTACTATCAAACAGCTCAATACCGGCATAGAAGCTCAAGTCTCGAGTGTGGCGCAATCTTCTTCATCGATAGAACAGATGGTTGCTAATATTGCTTCCATGGGACAAACGCTGGGCAAGACGGACAGCGTCATAAAAGACCTTACCGCTGCAACGGGAGACGGTAAGGCGACGCTCGTAACATCCAATGCCGTTACGCGAAAAATAGCCGAAGAATCGGGTTCGCTGATGGAAGCCAGTAGCGTTATTCAGCATATCGCTTCGCAAACAAATCTACTCGCAATGAACGCGGCAATAGAAGCCGCTCATGCAGGAGAAGCAGGCAAGGGATTTGCTGTTGTTGCCGATGAAATCCGTAAGCTGGCGGAAGATTCGGCAGCCCAAGGTAAAACCATTACAACAACGCTCAAAACGCTCAGCGGTGAAATTGAAATATTGTCCGCCTCATCTAAAACGGTAGAAGAAAAGTTCAATGCGATTTTTACCCTTGCCGAACAGGTAAAAGATATGAGCGCCCGCCTTACCGAAGCGATGCGGGAGCAGGAAAACGGAAGCAGGGAAGTATTGACTGCCATTAAAAACATCAACACGGTAACGGTAGAAGTACAGGCAAGCTCGCAAGAGATGTTAAAAGGAGGAGAAGGCGTTGCCGACGAAATGAAAAAGCTGGATAACCTTACGCATATTATCACGAACAGCATGAACGAGATGGCTGCAGGGGCGGTGCAGATTAATAATGCGGTACAAGAGGTTAACGACATTACCCAAAAGACGAAACAAGGCATCGAAAACTTGACGGAAGAGGTCGCTCAATTTAAAATATAGGGCACCTCTAAAATGGAGTGTAAATATTCTGTCTATTATTCTGCGGGTGTACTAAAAAAACAGCCTGATGCGTTTATCTTGTATATATCTAGCCAAAAAATATTTTTTGTGATAGGTTCCCTATTACAACTATGGGGGAACCTATGAGCAAAACTTATGATTTGATCATTGTCGGCGGCGGTCCTGCGGGGATGGCTGCCGGAATTTATGCAGCGCGTTCAAAATTAAAGACCGTTGTTTTGGAACAAAAACGGAATACGGGCGGACAGTGTTATATTACCGAAGAAATTGAAAACTATCCCGGCTTTCCCGAGGCGACCGGTCCGTCTCTCAGCGAAGCTTTCCATAAACATGCCGAAAAATTCGGTGTTGAATTTGTGAATACGGGAGCCGAAAAGCTTGAAAAGAGCGGGGATTCCCTCCATTACATTGTGCATGGAACCAATGGTACCGACTACGAAGGTCTTGCCGTTTTGATTGCAACCGGTGCCGGCGCTCGTACTCTTGGGTGTAAAGGTGAAAAGGAATTCAGTGGAAAGGGTGTTTCCTACTGCGCTACGTGCGACGGTGCATTCTTTGAAGAATGTGAAATTGCCGTTGTCGGCGGCGGAGATGCAGCTGTTGAAGAAGCAATGTATTTGACAAAGTTTGCCGATAAGGTAACCATTATTCACCGCCGTGATGAGCTGCGGGCCGCTAAGTCTATTCAGGAAAAAGCATTTGCCAATCCTAAGATGGCTTTTAAGTGGAATGCTGTTGTAGATGAAGTATGCGGCGACGGACTTGTGTCTCACTTAAAACTTCGGGATACGAAAACCGGAGAAATTTCCGATTTTACAACCGAAGGTTTATTCATATTTATCGGACATGATCCCGAGACGGAACTGGTAAAGGATCTGGTAAAGCTTGATGAGGCCGGATATATTATTACCAACGGGCGAATGGAAACCAATGTGCCGGGTATTTACGCCGCCGGCGATGTTATCAGGAAAGAGTCCCGTCAGGTGGTTACTGCAGCGGCGGACGGTGCTCTCGCCGGAATTTGGGCAGGCAACTATATCGACGATATAAAAGCGCGTCAGAAGCTTTCAAAGTAATGAATCTGTTCCGGAACGGAAGTTCCCGAATAGGTTTAATATAAGATTTTCCCCATATAGCGGAATTAAGCCGGGTAGGGGATCACATTAGGAGGATTAAAAATGGTTGAGCTGACAAAAGATTCCTTTGAACAAGAAGTGCATGGATCAAAAGGCGTGACGCTTGTAGATTTCTGGTCTCAGTCTTGTGTGCCGTGCAAGCAGTTGATGCCTGACGTTCATGCAATGTCGGAGCGGTATACGGGAAAAGTAAAATTCTGTTCATTCGATATCGGACTCGGACGCAGAGTCGCTATGAAGGAACAGGTGCTCGGTCTGCCTTCAATTCTCATCTATGTAGATGGCGAAAAGAAAGAACATCTGACCGGCGAAGGTCTAAACGCCAAACAGATTGAAGATACGCTTCAAAAATATCTGTAAAAATTTTGAACCTGTTGATTTATGCAGCAGGATCGCTGCCTTGATGCGCTGCGTTGAGGTGCGTTGATTGTAAAATATCGGGGAAATATCCCCTGATATAGGGATGGTTCTAAAAATCAAAGCGGGTTTTTAGAGCTTTCCATAATTCCTTGGAGGTATGCTATGGAGCTGAAAGGCAAAAAGGTCATCATTATCGGTGACCGCGACGGCATTCCCGGGGAAGCCATAAAGCTTTGTGCTGAAACGGCGGGCGCTGAAGTTGTTTATGCGGCAACCGAATGCTTCGTCTGAACAAGCGCAGGCGCGATGGACTTGGAAAACCAAAAGAGGGTTAAAGATTTAGCTGAAAAGTACGGCTGCGAGAATACGGTAGTGCTTCTCGGCGGTGCGGAAGCTGAATCTTCAGGCCTTGCCTGTGAAACCGTTACAAACGGTGATCCTACTTTTGCAGGTCCGTTGGCAGGAGTCTCGTTGGGACTTTTGTGTTATCATGTGGTTGAACCGGAAATCAAAAATCAAATAGATCCTAAGGTCTATGAAGAACAGATCAGTATGATGGAGATGGTTCTTGATGTTCCTGCAATTATTGCGGAAGTCAAAGAGTACCGCGAAAAATACTGTAAGTTTTTGAAGTAAAAAAAAGTATGGTAAAAGCGTATCGGTTGTAATCTATTAATCGATACGCTTTTATAAGTGTTTATCCCGTTCTTTTTGTGTTTTAGCGCTCTTATTTATCATGATAAACAATAATTACAATAAAATTCGTATCGGAGACCTTGACTAATCTTAAAAAGCAATTAGAATTATTGGTATGAGTGATTATCTGGATATCAATAATGAAGAGTTATTGAAAGACTTTTTTAGTGAAGCGGAACAGCAAGTAGAGCAGTTGGAGAGTAATATCCTTGTTATCGAACAGGATCCTACCAATAAAGAAGCTATCGATGAAATTTTTCGAGCGGCTCATACTTTGAAAGGCGGTTCTGCGACAGTTGAAATGAGTGAACTGTCCGGTTTCACTCATGCCGTAGAAGACCTGCTTGATGCTATCCGGTCAAATCAAGTTACGGTTACGGAAGAAACCATCGATCTTTTACTGCATTCGTTGGATATAATCAAAGATATGCTTGCAGCAAGATCCAACGGTGAAGTATACGGTCAAGATGTGTCTGAAACGGTAACAAAATTACGGTCGTATATCCCCAATAAGAAAGATACTAAGAAAACTACTGCAAAGGCTGCGCAGCCGAAACCTGCTGCTCCCAAACCGGCTGCACGGCCGCAAGTAAAGGCTGCGTCTTCCGGCGATGAGAATGCAGTCGATCCGTCCTCTTTACTTTCCGAATATGAAATACTGGAATTACGAGAAGCCGTACCGGCGGATAATAAAGTATATGCCATCCGTGTCCAATTTGATGAAGCAAGTTTAATGAATACCGTAGGGGGTATTCAAGTGTTCGCCGCACTGAAACAGTCTGCGATGGTGCTTAAAACGATTCCCGATTTTGATGCCCTTTATGAAGATGAATTTCATCCTGAAGTTCTGTATTATGTTGCATCCGCTGAAACTGAAAGCAGCCTTTTATCGATTGCAAATATTCCCGATGTAACGTTAAATGCTGCAATCGATGAGCTGACATTCAGTGCTGAAGGCAGTGCTTCCAAAACGAAAGCTGCAAAACCTGAAGAAGCTCCTGCTCCGGCGGCCGTAGAAGCTCAACCTGCTGCAGCAGATGCGGAATCGAAAGGAGAAACGCCTCAACCGGAAGCAACTCCTGTTGCAGCTTCGGGTGATGCGGGACATCCGAAAAAAGCTCCGGCCGCAGCTGCGAATGCGGCCCATTCGTCGGGTTCGGTATTGCGTGTAGATGCCAAGCGGATCGACTACTTGCTGAATTTGGTCAGCGAGACGGTTATTACCAAGGCGTCTCTCAATCAGAGTGCGATGGAATTTAATGAGCTTTATGCACTTTTCCAAAATGCGAACGGTGAATACAAAGACCGGATTCGTAAGCTCTTGGACAAGTTTCCGTCTTATCTCGAAAAAATGCAGCAGGGTGTGGATTTAAATACGATTAAAAAAGAACTGGCAGCGGATTATGCCGGAATGTTTGAGCTTTTTAGTCAATTTGAAACTTCTATGAAGTATTCGGTTACAAAATTCCGTTCTTCCGCACAGAATTTAGGACGTATTTCCGGCGAGCTGCAGGAAGGCGTTATGAAAATTCGTATGGTTCCTATCAGCCAGATTTTCAGCCGCTTCCCCCGTGTTGTCCGTGACCTTTCTAAAACATTAAATAAAAATATTCAACTGGTGATCGAAGGTGAGGATACCGAATTGGATAAGTCGGTTGTCGAAGACCTCCTTGATCCTATCATGCACTGCGTGCGTAATTCGATGGATCACGGTATTGAAACGCCCGAAGAGCGGAAAGCTCTCGGAAAATCCGAGCAGGGGACGCTGTTACTCAAAGCAAGCAATGAAGGTAACATGATCGTTATCGAAGTTGTGGATGACGGTAAGGGTATCGATGTTGATGCTGTCAAGGCAAAGGCGGTAGAGCGGGGTATTTTGCATCCGGGGAAAAATCTCACCGATGTTGAAGCGTATCAGCTGATCTTTGCTCCGGGATTTTCAACTTCAAAAACGATTTCCAGCGTTTCCGGACGCGGTGTCGGGCTGGATGTCGTTAAGACGCATATCGAAAAGCTCAACGGAACCGTTACGGTTGTTTCGGAAAGAAATAGGGGCACCCGCTTTACAATAAAATTACCGTTGACTCTTGCTATTATTCAAGGACTGCTGATACGGGTAGGCGAAGAAGTGTATTCTATTCCGATTACTTCCGTTATTGAGAGTCATCGTGTACGAAGTGAAGAAATTAACCGTATTGACAGTTATGAAGTGTTTAATGTGCGTAATGAAGTTATCAGTTTGCTGCGTCTGAATAGACTGTTCGGCGTTCCGTCAGTGGAAAAAGGCGATGACGGCCATCATTATATCGTTATTGTCGGAACCGCTGAAAAGAAAGTCGGGTTGATGGTCGACAGCCTTATCGGCGAGGAAGATGTCGTTATTAAGCCCTTGAAGGATCAGTTTACCAATTCTCCGGGAATTGCAGGCGCATCGATTTTGGGAGATGGGTCCGTTTCATTGATTATTGATGTCGGACAATTACTTGATTTGGGTCTCAAACAGGAAATGCATGCTCGCGAACGGCGCGAAGCTTCCATCTGGTAAAAGAGGATTAAATGGCTATGGAAAAAACCGAGTTGAATACAAGCGTAAATGAAGAATTGCAAGACGAATATGTAAGTGAGCATATTTCCGTTATCGACTTTAAAATGATAACCTTTTCTCTTGCGGAAAAAGATTATGCGATCGATATTATGAAGGTAAAAGAGATCGCAAAAGCGAATAATTTTACGTATGTTCCCAATACGGCTCCGTTTGTGCTTGGTGTATATAATCTCCGCGGCGATATCATTCCGATTATCGACTTACGCCTCTTTTTCAATATCCCCATACCGGAGCGCACCGACAAAAAAAACAAGCTTGAAAGCTTGCTCATCCTTTCCGTCGGCGAGCAGACTTTCGGTGTCGTCGTCGATAAAATCGATAAAGTTCTCGGCGTGCAAAAAAGCAAAATTCAGCCGCCGCATCCTCTGTTCGGCGATATCAATATCAAATATATTTCGGGTATCGTCGAAGCCGAAAAGCGGCTCTACATTCTGCTTGATGTCGCACGCATTTTCAATTCCCGCGTCGGCGAAGAAGAAAAAGACCGCGTATGTCTGTCAAAGCTGCGGTTATGAAACATCGAAGTGGATGGGGAAA
>NZ_CALHGC010000254.1 GCF_938029485.1 uncultured Treponema sp.
TTCCCTGAAACGGAAAAACAGTTCAGAGAAAGGATTTTTGACAATGTACACATTATGGATATTGTTAAAATATGCGAATACGGGCGCGTTGTCTTTGTGGGTATTGTAAAGTCTAAAAAGTATGTAACACAGGTGAATGAAAGCGGGGCGATTAGGCGGCTTTCTGTAAGCGGTATTGCAGCAACAGGGCTTTTATCGCTCTTTTACATTAACCTCGACACCTCTGCGTGTGCGCTTACCAAACAGTATAAAACGCAAAAATCGCTTATGAATGCACTGACACTGAAAAATGCGGGAACCGACAAACCGGTGAGTGAGATTGTGAGCGGTATTTGGAACTGTTTTTTGGAAATATCAAGCCAACTGGGAACGCCGAAAATTGCTGAATATATCAATGACATAATGGGAGAAGGCACATCATTTTTTATTTTCGACGATTCAAAGTTTCATTATCCACTGGGGTGCGTGTTTGATGGGGAGCGGACACAGGATTTTTTCAGTCTTATAGATAAACTTGTTCCGGAGCCGATTTATGAAAAAGTGCCGTGTATCGAAGGCGGAAAAATGAAAGTTAAAATCCGTCAATGTCCGTTTGATGAGGGCGCATGGACTGCCATTAACCCGATTATGATTGATAATCGCTTTGTAAAGAGCTTTGAGGTTACGCAGAGCGACAGTGAAGTATATACCGTTTTTTACGCATATTTGGACGGCTATCCAATAGAAGAAGAAAAGGCATTGCGCCTTTCTACAATAAAAGATGAGGCGATAGATAATTCGCTGCAGCATTCGGACAAATTCAAACTATACGGCTACCGGCCGCTCATGGCTCATTTTATCGGGTACGGCACGAAAGACGGGGAATCCGATAGCAGTACGGCCGGTTCCATCGAGGCGATGAGCAAAAAACTTAAGGCATGGTATGAAAATCTACCGGATATGCTGAGCGGGAATATTACCATGCCGCTCGTAGATACGGGGGTGAAGCCGCCGATGCCGGGCGATATTGTAAGTTTTTTGAAAGGTGAATTTTACGTTGAAGGCGTTACCCACAGCTGGAACTATGGAAGCGGAGGCGATGTAAACATCAGCGTCTCGCGCGGCGGTATATACACAAACGGTATTTTTTCCAAATACGAAGGGATAACCGACAAAATAGCGGCGTTTGAGGAAAAGAAACAGCCCATAAGCATTGAGACGATAAAGAGTTTTCATGGGCTCAATAGGGGCGGTTTATGAACATTTCTTTAATGCGAAAACAAAAAGCGGAAAGCCGCAGCCCTTTTAACAATTCAACACCGTATGATAAGCGATACGGCTTTTGGGGCGTAGTAAGAGAGGTACATCCTGAAGACTGTACCGTACATGTGCTTACCGATATGGGCATCCTTTTAACCGGTGTCCGCGTGGCTTCCGCCGAATGGGTAACGGTTGAGAAAGATAAGCCCCTTACCGGTGAGCGGCATTTGCCGCCGGTTGATACTTACGTTTTTTGTATGATGCCTACCGGCGAATATACAAGCGCCTTTGTGCTGTGTTCCGGTTTTACACGGCAAGAAGCCGTACATGCAGACTTTAAAAAGAAAGGCGAAGATGCGGCAATGACGCATGAAAAAGTTGACAATTCACGTTGGCACTATACTTGCGATTACCGTACCGGCACAAAGAAGCTAGACAACAAAATGGAAGACCCGACCATCTCTATCGAAGTTGACCAAGAAACCGACGGCGATGAAAAGGTAACGATAACCGTACACGGCATGGTGATCACGGCAACAAAAGACGATGGTTTGAACATTACAACCGACAAAAAAATAACGCTTAAAGACAAAGAAGGTTTTACATACGAAACGGAAAGTAACGTTTCGATTAAATCGTCAAAGCAAGGAACGGTTGAAGTCGGTAACAGCGTAGCGACATTGGGTGCTTTGATAGATGACCTTTTGGGCTATCTTGCGCAATTAAAGACGGTGGGAAGTCCTGCAAGTCATACGGCCGCGCCGGACTTTATTGCAAATATTCAGACGCTTAAAACGAAATGGGGGCAGGTGTTCAAATGAGTTTGAATCAGAGTGCGCTCAAGGAAAATCTCGTTCAAGCGTTTCAAAGTATGAAAGACGGCGACGATTCGGTGTTCGCAAAAAAGGTAAGCGAAGCAATCGCAAACCATATAAAAACGGGGAACATTACGACCGTAGATGCAGGTGCGGTTCCGGCTGGAGCTTTTACGGGAGTCGGAACCGGAGCTATGACAGTGGACGCATCGATCCTTGAAGGGGTTTTACGTGCTGCGTGTAAGTCAATGACGGCAATGAGCGCCGGTGGAAATGCGATATTGGCGACGCAGCTTGCCGCCGGTATGGATGCTATGACAAGCGCAGGACAGATTAAAACGACGATTACAGGGACGGCGGTAACTCCTGCCGGTGTTTCGGTTCCGCTTGCAGGTATGGGGCAAGGAAAATTTGTGGGAGTAAGTGCACCGATTATTGCGGCGGTAAACGGTGCGTGCAGCGCGATGGAGACGATAAGCGAGGGCGGAGATTCGGTTTTAGCGGAGGCAATCGCTGCGGCAATTACGGTATATCTTCAAAGCGGCATTATTACGGTACAGGGATTACCGCCGCTCGTAGGCAGTGTCGGAACCGGAACGATGGTATAGGAGCAGGGTGGAAACAATGGGTTCTATAGGGCTTTTGAAATGGCGTAAAGCATATATGCTTGAGTTTTTAGACGGCACAGACGTAAAAGAGGTATTTACTTTTTCCGTGCCGCCTGAAAGCGAAGAATTTGTCTTTTCGCAGCGTATTACCGAAACAAAGACATTCGGCGGCTCCGTATTCGACGACTACGGAAATGATACCTACAAAATTACCCTATCCGGCTCAACGATTAACGAAGATAAAAAGCTGATTTACCGCGGTTTGAAAAAGCCTCCTTTATACCTTACCGGTACGAAAGAAATATTTACATTACAGAAAATTATTCAGAATTGGGCGGACGGTAAGGCGTCGGCTGGATTTTTTAGGCAATCTTTAAATAATGCCGGCGATCGAAAGGTGTATCTTTATGACCTTTCAAAAATGAGCGTATTACAAATCGCATCGGGAACCGCGACACGAAACTATTGGCGTGTATTTATTAAGGATTTAAAGATAAAACGCGATAAGTCAAAACCAAAGACTTATAACTACACGCTTGATATGATAGGTGTAGAAGAAAAAAAGAAACGCGGAATAAGCAAGCTGGATAGTATGGCAAATACCGTCGACGACATACAGGGTGTGATGGACAAAGTTGCTTCCGTTATGGATTTAGTTGAAGCGTCTACTGCGGCCTTAAATCAGATGGCTTCCGCTTTATCTCATGCACTGAAAAGCTATGAAAAAATGAAGAATAGAAACAACGTCGCGGTTGCGGTCATACTCGGTATAGGTTCAGGTCTTGATACAGTAAGCCGCATCATGGGCGGAGACGGCAATAGCTTTTATAACGCAACAAAAAATGTTCTTTCGGCTTGCAGCACTTTCAAAGGAATTGCAATGGGAAATAACGGAACAGTCAGTAAGTCAAGTACTTCGCAAAACACGGATATTTTCACAGTGCGGTTCTATACAGGGGGCGGCTCCGGCATTCCTGTACAGCATGTTAAATACAGTAAAGCAGCTATAAAACCGGTTGATCCTGTACGTAAAAAGTATCGTTTCGGCGGCTGGTACAAAGATACCGCTTACACGGCCGAATATGATTTTGCAACGGAAGTTACGGCAAATATTACCATCTATGCGAAATGGGTGCTTCAGGTTGCAACGATTACCTACAATTCGAAGAACGGCTCTCAGGTGATCCCGCAGGAAATTACGGTAGGCGAAAAAACGCAACCGCCTACAGCACCTACAAGAAGCGGTTACGCTTTTGACTTTTGGTGTATCGATTATGAATGTACAACCGAATTCAATTTTGATACGGCAATTACGGAGAATATAACGCTATATGCCGCATGGAAACGTACCTGTAATGTGGTGTTTAATGCAGATGGCGGAAGCGCCGTAGCAGCGCAGACGGTTATCATCGGTACTCTTGCCGTGTATCCGATAACGCCCAAAAAAGAGAATTACACATTTGCGTATTGGTGTACCGACAGAGAGTTGACAACAGTATACGATTTTTCAACCCCCGTAACAAACAACATAACGCTTTATGCGTGTTATGTGCAGATTGCCAATACGGTTGTATTCAACTCGATGGGCGGAAATAACATTGAATCACAGCGAGTTCCGATCGGCGGTCATGCTGCAGAGCCTGAAAAGCCGGTAAAAGAAGGCTTCGATTTTGTGTATTGGGCTACCGACCAAACAGGAACAAATCAATTCCGTTTTTCCACAACGCCGATAAACGCACGTATTACGCTTTATGCAAAATGGACTGAATCGCGGTATACAGTTTCTTTTGACACAGATGGCGGAAGCGCCGTAGCAGCGCAGACGGTACCTTACGGGAAAAAGGCTGTGTTCCCGGATATACCGACAAAAGAAAAATGCGTATTTGAGATGTGGTGTACGAAGACGGCTGATAAGTATAACGAATTTGATTTTTCAACACCGATTACACAGGATTTGACACTGTATGCTTTGTGGTTCGGGGGTACATAATGACTGATGAACAGATAAGTGAAATTGATAAAAGCGATATGCTGACCGATTATCTTTCACAGCTTGAAGAAAAAGCGTGTGCCATCGCTGCTTTAGGTAAGGGAAAACAGACCAATGAGCAGTCAGTTGTATACGTTGCTCCAAACGGTAACGATGTATCTATTACCGTCTATGATTTTCGCTACCATACGTGGAAAAGCACGGATACGTTTGACAAGCTTGCTGCCGATTTATTGGGTAATCCCGATTACGGGACTATGATTGCGTATTTTAACGGTATTGTAAATGAAAGCGAGGTTGAAGCCGGAACGAAAATCAAAATTCCTGTTTTGACCGAAGACGAATCGAATGCCGGCAATTTTATCTATGCTGCGCCGGAAAAGCAAGAAAACTATGGTGTCGATATGACGCTTGATGAGAGCGGAGACTTCGCTGTTTCAGGCGGCGATTTTGCAAGCGTGAATGGCCGTGATAACCTCACCCAAGCGATAGCATTACGTCTTACGACCGCATCGCAGAAACGAATAAGGATTACTGCCTACGGTATACGTTCTTCTATCGGCGAGCCGATGGCGGTTCAAAGTTATCTTACCGGAAGCATAGAGCAGACTATTAAAGCAGACCCGCGTATAAGAGAAGTCGAACAAATATCCTTCCGCGGAGACGGCGATATACTGCATCTTGAAGTAGTGTATGCGGACATAAACGGAGAAACCGGTTCGTACAAAGGAGAAATATAGCATGGCAAAAATAAGAAGATATGATGAAATTATGGCCGGTGCAACGGCGAATATGATTGCAAAGCAAGATAAGATAACCGATTTCAACGAGGGCAGTATCATTCACACTATTCTTGATACGGTGTCGCGTATTGCAGAAAGAATGTATGTCGCGATAAGGCAGGGATACAATGAGCTTTTGCTGCTCATTCCGTATTCTATTCTAGGATTTGAGCGAAAAAACGGACTTTATGCAAGCGGAAAGGTTATTTTTAAACGTTCTGTCGCACTTTCTGCACAGTCAATCATACCAAAAGGAACAAAAGTATCCGGCGGCGGTTATTCGTTTACTACTGCGGAGGCTGCAATAATCCCTGTAGACGCAACGGAATCAAGCGCGGTTGAAATTGTCGCAGAAAAGGCAGGGCGTGCCTACAACACGGCGGCCGGAACGATAACTACCATTGATTCTGTTGTTCCTGCCGATGTCGTGGAAGTAACAAATCCGTATGCACTTTCAGGCGGTACAGACCAAGAAACCGATGCCGAATATAAAGAGCGCTTTCGCATTTATATAAACGGACTTTCAGGAACGAACTCATACGCAATCAAAAGTGCGGCATTAAGTGTAAATGCGGTAAGAAGCGTGTCAACGCAAAATCATAAGCCGCCATACAAGAACCTTTACAATATGAGTATTTACGTTGACGACGGTTCAGGCGGTGCGACCGAACAAACGATAGAACAGGTTAAACGGGCTATAGAAGGCGATGACACCGAAGAAAATCCCGGACACCTTGCTCCGGGAATAAATATCCGCGTTCTTTCACCGACAGCCATTCCGGTACATATTGAAATGACCGTATCAATCTATTCAATCGATTCTGCTGAAGCTCGTGATGGCATACGCTCTATAGTATCCGGCTATATAAACGGTTTGACAATCGGAAAGCCGGTTGTGCTTTCTGAAATCATAACGAAGGTAATGGCATTGAATTATGTAAAGGATGTTTCAATTTCTTCTCCACAGACAAATGTTGCGCCTGCGATCAATCAGATCGCAAGAACGGGAACTGTGAAAATCAATTTAGTAGAGGCTGACTAATGGGGGCTGTACATACAATAGGGGATTTTATCCGAAGCGTATTCCCGACGATTGTCAATAAAAGCGGCTCATTATTCAAAGCGCTTCTTGCAGACAAAGAAAGCGAAGACGGAACAATTGAAGCGGTTTTTAATGACGTTGAAAAAACGCGCAAGGCGTGGACTGAACATAAAAGCGTATACAAACAAAGCGGTGAGCAGCTTCAAAGGACGCTGAAGGTTTTTTCCGTAATTAAACAGCTGCAAAATGAAAGCGAACAAACCTTTAAGAATAGAAACAAGCTGCTTTTTATGAGAGGCGGTAACAGGATTTGGGGGAATAGACGGGATATTCTGAATATCTTTAAAACATTTTACAACAATCAAAATGTATATCTTGTGAACAATACGGAGTCTTTTGCAGCTAATTTGCTTGCAGACGGTAATTTTGAGAAACAGGATGCGTGGGCTCTTGTAGATGCCGTTTATGAGCGTGAAGCACGTTTTGAAGAAACAACCGGCGTACTTTTTAATGCAGCGGGAAGTTGCAGCCAAAGCGTGAATGTAGAAGGCGGTACGCTTTATTTTCTGCATTTTTTTATGAAAGGGAAAATTCGTGTTAAAATCGCGGATAACAATGGGCGGTATTGGAATACAACAGGCGGTTCGGATGCCGACGGTGCATGGGCTTTACATGAATACGCCGTTTCTTTTGCATCGGAGGACTGGGCAAATAAAAGCGTTTTCTTCTTTACCGATAGTACCGTTTCAAACGTTACGATTACCTTTCTGTACGAGCCGGGATATTACGCATTTTTGGATTATGTGCGGCTGAATAAAAAGACAGGGGCATCAACATTCAGTCTTATAGCGGTTTTTGAAGGTGTGTACTCCGATGAAACGGCAAGTCTTGCGCCGGGAACAAACGACGACATTATAAAACCGGATTATTCTAAAATGGGTTATTTTTCGCCGGGGAAAGAAGATGTACAAGACTACATTGAGGATTCGGTAAGCTATTTCGATGATTCGGCCATTACCGAAGATGTAAGTCCTGTCGTTACGGAAGGAACGAACGATATTGAGCCGTTAAAAGGTTATGAGAATATGACTTATGCAGATGAACAGCAGGCTCTCGCCCCTGATTCACCTGTGGGAAGCGATGATTTTAAAAGCGTAGATTACGATAAAGTATCGTATTTTGACAATGCCTATATTTTTGGTGCAACCGGTAAGGAAGCGGAAGAAATATATCAGGAATTGCTGGATATAGTTCAAGCGGGCGGGGTTACCTCAACGATTGAAATATTAACAAGAGAACAAGACGGTTAAATAAGGAGTTGAGCAGTATGTCTAATTTCACAACAGCGATCGCCGCAGAAAATGAGATTATGAAGGCTACCGATTTTACATTCGGTTATGATTCTTCAATCGCGAACGTGGCGACTGCTTTAAGAGCGGTTTTATCCAATTCGTCCGGTGATTATATCGTTGGAGGAAAGGTAAAGCCTTATGGTTCCGGGGGGCTTAATGTTTCTATTGAGCCTATTTATGCGTATAAGAGCAGTACACAATTGTGTGTTGCAGAAACAGAGGTTACAGAGCCGGTTTCTTTTGAAAGAGCGGACGACAATCTTAATCGTATTGATATTGTGCAGGTGTGCGCAGTTGAAGAAGAATACGATT
>NZ_CALHGC010000255.1 GCF_938029485.1 uncultured Treponema sp.
CTCTTATTCAAATGGGACTAAGCAGCAGCGTCACCTGTATTGTAGTACCTCCAGGCTGGATACGTCTTGAAACGCGGGAAATAATTAAACAGTATAAATGTGCGTGGGCGTACAGAGAGGATGATCCGAATATCTTTTCTTTCATTATGCGCGCCCCAAACGGGCAATATGTACAGGTAATGATAAGCCGCTATTGGCTGAATAACCTCAGATAATAAAAACGCCATAAATTTTTTACGTAAAGGAGCATAGTGCACATGAAAACACTTAAAACAAGGATAATGATGTCTGCATTCGTAGTGCTATATTGCTTTTTGGCAGTTTCTTGTATGACCGTGGATAGACGCGGAGCTTTTCTTATTGATAGTCCGAAAGTAATAAAAGAGCACAATATCATAGAGGATAAAATCTTACCGTATATTGCCGAAGTGCTTGAGTATAATAACCCTTCCGGTACAAATGATCCGCAAGCAGCGCAGTATTTCCGTACAGTCAAAACTGTCAACAATATGAACTCCGATAAATTCGTGGACTGTCAGGATTACGCTCTTCTTTTTTATGCGCTGTGTAAACATTATCACATTGACTGTAAACTTGTCGGCAATCCTACTTTGTGCCATGCATATAATCAGCTCAATGTCCGCGGACATGCCGTTGATGTTGAACCGCAAAGCGGAGAAGGAACTGTGTATTTTGTCGCACAACATGGGTGGGAGCTTTCTGAAAATGGGCTTTTTATAAAACGGATCAATACACATCCTGATAATATAGTTATGGATATTGATGAATGGAACGAACTGGGCAGACGAGGACGCTTTGTTAGCCCTGCCAATATGGAACTGTTTAACTATGTTGTGAAAAACGGACATCTTCCTCATCGTGAAATGCAAAAAGAGTACCCGATGCCGGATTTATTAACAGGTAACAGCGTCCTCCTGCTTACGCCTTCTATAGGATATAATTATTCTTACTATGGAGCCGATATCACCGCTCGAAAATCAGATCAATTTACATTCGGTATAAACTGGTTGCAAGTTGCACGGCCTCCCACCCGCTGGTCATATATGATAGGTGCAGATTGGGCAATAGGAGGTAAAATAGCCGAAAAGAAAACGTTGCGTGCGCAATGGGGAGAACCATACACAGCATTTTCCTCGGTTTTATCCGGCTATCTCCTTATCGGCTATACTTTTAATGTAAAAGATTTTTATCTGACACCCGCCGGTGGTATCGGGCTGTCTGCCAGTATATTCGGCAAGTCATCATTTATCTCTTTTACCGTACCTATTGATTTGGATATTAAATATTATTTTACCCGCAGCGTCGGAATCAGCATTTCTGGTATGGGGACATTTGGCATCGGCTCCTTCATTACAGCTTCGGAAAGGCCTGTTAATAGTGTCGAAAAATACCTTGTGCGGTCGTTCTTGATGCCCCCCATTAGCGCTAATTTTGCAATAAAAATCGGTCCGACAATCAGAATTCCCGGTCAGAAAGGGTTGAACAAAAAAATCAGTGAATTGCAGAATAAGCGAAGATAGGGGGCAAATAATTATACTAAAACGCCATAAAATTTTTACACAAAGGAGCATAGCACACATGAAAACACTGAAAAAATGGATGATGATAGCAGCACTTGCGGCATTGGGTTTAACACTGAGCGGATGCATCAGTTTTTGGAAAGGAATTGTAGAGGCGGCGGTACCGACCATTGATATGGCACGGCTCGATCATGACAATTACAAGTACTATACCTATAACGGACAGTCGGTTAAAGCAGTGTATGCCGGAACCCGTCTGAACTGCCTGTATATTGAACGCCGCGCAAACGAGCAGAAGCGGCAGGCAGAGTATCTGAATAGTTTAGAACTGCAAAGGAGTCCATCATCCGCAAGAGTGGCCAGTGCAAGGCACGGTGTTATCTCTGAAGGGCGTACCGGTACATTCAGTCAAGGTGAGCAAATTGACACCTCCAATATGCCCGATTATTTCAGTTTTGTCATACATTCGGCAAATATCAAACTTGCATACGACCAGTCATACCGCATGTGGTTCCCGCAATCGGAAACCCAAAACGACGGCGCAAACGGCAATACGCTGGTCAATCTGTTTTACCAGCAGCAGCGCAAACATCCGTATTCGACCGGCAGCAATTTTAAAAATGCCATTGTTGTATACGAAATTGCTCCGCTGCAAAACGGCGACCTGTACTGGTGGAACGATGGTAAGCTTTATTATTATCAGAACATCTATGTGTATGATTTTAATGCGCAATAACAGCACTGTCGATACTGCCGTTTGCGATGAGTAAAAATACACAAATATAAAGATCAAATGCATGATAAACAGGAGATTGAAAAATGAAAAAGAGAACATTTTTAAGCCTTATATTTTTAGTTATTTTTTCAGCTATGTTTGCGAATAATCTAGAGATATTTAAGGTAGGTGATTACACCATACTCGCTATTTATGAGGGACAAAATAATCGTGATGCTGTTTTTAAAAAGTTAAAATCTCAAGGTCGTTTGACTGATGATAAACCATCCCGGGAACAAATGGAATGGGTTAAACGTGCTTTAAATGTCTTTGAGACCACCAAAGGTGATGTATATACGATTGGTATTTCTCGTATGGAAGATCTCATTGATGGATATCAATATATTTGTGTCTGTGAATTTTCAACGGATACAAATTTTTCCTATTGGTTCTATCTACTACACGCCCCTCTGTCGTGGAAGTAATTTTAACTCTGCAATATGGAACATACTATAAAAATCGAAGATGCAATGCGTTTCGAAAAAACAAGGGAGGAGTTGCTATGAAAAAGATTATCGTATGTATGTGTTTGGTGCTGTTCATCGGAACAGCGTATGCAACAGAAGAACTCAGATTATATTACAATAGTGAAAGCGGTTGGGTAGGATATGCCGGTGCAATCTATTATGGACCTGATAAAAATAATGCATTCGATACGATGGCATCAGCTATGACTAAAGCTTTCGAAGGCAAAGGCTTAATCACAAAATTATCTAAAATGGAACAGTGGCTATGCTGGAAAGCACTTGGAGAATACGATATAGCCGATAATGAAATTTATTCAATTATGATACAAACACAATATTTAGAGTCATTTATATTGGTCAGAATAAAAAACAATCGACGGTCTTTCGACTGGGTTGGAAATTATAACGCAAAGAAATCTTTATAAATGTATGTTGTAGTAAATGAGCATCTGGCAAAATGGAGGCAGTACAAAACGACCGTTTATTATTTGATAGAGAACATGTCGGTTGATACGATTTACAACGAAGAAAATAAAACGATGGAACAAAGTGCCGAATATAAAACCTGTCCGTATTGTGGCGAACAAATAAAAAAGATTGCCGTCGTGTGCCGATACTGCAACAGCAACCTATCCGAGCCGCATCCTACACAGTCCGCAGTGGAAAATACCGAACACAATGCACATACGAAGCCGGAAGAATACAAAACCTGCCCCTACTGCGGAGAAGCTATAAAAAAAGCTGCGATTAAATGCCGGTACTGTAATAGCGACTTACCGGAATCATTACCTACCATATAAGGAGCTATAAAAAATGAACAAAAAACTTTTTTCTATGGCGGTACTGCTTGCTGTTTTGCTCAACGGTATCGGTGTGATACCGGTATTGGCGCAGAGCGTCTCTCCCGCTTCGGATTTTGAGTACGACTTAAACGGAGATGGTACGGGATTAGTTATCTGCAAATATAAGGGACAGAGAAAAGATGTTGTAATCCCTTCATCGATAGAAGATATTCCCGTAGTGGAGCTGGATGTCAGAGCCTTTTCTGGAACAGACATCGTTTCCGTGGTTATTCCGAATTCCGTTACCGATATAGGATTCTACTGTTTTGCGAACTGCAGATATTTGCAGAAAGCGCTATTGCCCAATACATTAACTTTCCTCGATTTGGGCGTATTTCAAAGGTGCATCGCCTTAAAAAATATTACTTTGCCTAAAAGTTTGGAGTACATTGGTATCGGGGCACACGGAAATCAATTTTTGTCTAAAAGCGGTAATAAGTCGTGAGGATTCATAAGC
>NZ_CALHGC010000256.1 GCF_938029485.1 uncultured Treponema sp.
GGTTAAAGTCCGGCTCTTTGCTGTCAAGCTGGAAGGGATTTTTGCCCTGATCGGTTAAGCGCGGGTCGTAGCGGTACAACGGCCACAGACCGCAGGTAACGGCCTCTTTCTGGTTCGACATACCCTTCGTCATGTTGATACCGTGGTTGATACAATGGCTGTATGCGATGATGATCGAAGGTCCGTCATAGCTTTCCGCTTCACGGAATGCTTTGATAACCTGCGACATATTTGCACCCATGGAAACCTGTGCAACATACACATAACCGTAGCTCATCGCCATCATACCGAGGTCTTTTTTGCTGGTCTCTTTACCGGATGCGGCAAACTTTGCGATAGCGCCGATCTGAGTTGCCTTTGACATCTGACCGCCGGTATTGGAATATACTTCCGTATCCATAACCAATACGTTGATGTTTCTACCGGAGGCAAGCACGTGATCCAAACCGCCGTAGCCGATATCGTATGCCCAGCCGTCACCGCCGAGTATCCATACCGAACGCTTAATAAAGTGATCGGTTAAAGACAGTAGTTCTTTTGCGAGCGGGTCGGAAGATTTTTCCAATTCCTTTTTCAGCTCATCGACAAAGCCGCGCTGCTCGTCGATTGCCGCATCATCAGCCTGCGTATTGCTCAGTACCTTATCGATAGCGGCGGCGGCAATGCCTTTCTCCTTGAGCTTGCCGGCAACTTCGCGTGCATATTCCGCAAGTTTATCGCTGGTCAAGCGCATACCGTACCCGAATTCTGCCGCATCCTCAAAGAGGGAGTTCGACCAGACCGGGCCGCGTCCGTCTGCACGTTTTGCATACGGCGTCGTGGGAAGGTTACCGCCGTAAATGGAGGAACAACCGGTTGCATTCGCAATAACGGCGCGATCGCCGAACAGCTGCGATAAGACGCCGACATAGGGTGTTTCACCGCATCCTGCGCAGGCACCGGAGAACTCAAAGAGCGGACGGCGCATACCGAGTCCTTTCGGCTGGCTCAAGTTGACCTTGCGTGTATCGGGATCGGGTAGACTCATAAAGAACTTCCAGTTTTCCGATTCAACGGCACGGTGTTCAACAAAGCTTTCCATATTGATTGCTTTAACTGCGGGATCTTCCTTAGACTTTGCAGGACACTGCTCGACACAGACACCGCATCCCGTACAATCTTCGGGAGAAACCTGAATGGTAAACAGCGAGTTATCGAATTCCTTGCCCTTATACGGAACGGAACGGAATGCCGAAGGCGCACGGTCGGCATTGGATTTGTCGAATGCCTTCATTCTGATAACGGCATGGGGACATACAACCGTACACTGACCGCACTGGATACAGAGTTCGCTCTTCCAAATCGGGATACGCTCTGCGATTGCGCGTTTTTCATACTGGGTGGTTGCAGTCGGGAAGGTTCCGTCTGCCGGAATTTCGCTCACCTTTACCGCATCGCCTTCGTTGATAGCGATTTTGCCCAGTATTTTGCGGACAAATTCCGGCGCATCGGCACTCATCGCGGCATGGCGCGAAAGTTTGCTGTTCGCTTCTTTGGGGTAAGTAACCTGTTCAACGCCTTCAAGCGCCATATCGATGGTCTTGATATTCTTCTGAACGATTTCCGGCCCTTTCTTGCCGTAGGATTTTTCAATAAATTTCTTAATCAGCTGTACCGCTTCATCCTCAGGCAGAATGCCGAAGATTTTAAAGAATGCAGTTTGCATAACAACGTTGATACGGTTGCCCATGCCTGCTTTTTCCGCAATCTTTACACCGTCGATAACGTAGAACTTCGCTTCTTTCGCGATAAGGTCTTTCTGCACTTCTATCGGCAGGTGCTCCCATACCTCATCCTTATTCCAGTGGCTGTTCAAAAGGAAGGTTCCGCCTTTTTTAAGGCTCTTGAGCATATCGTAGGTTTCGAGGAAGGTGAATTTATGGCACGCAATAAAGTCAGCCTGTCCGACAAGGTAGGGCTTGCGGATCTTTTTCTTTCCAAAGCGCAGGTGCGAGGTGGTAATCGATCCGGACTTCTTGGAGTCGTACACAAAATAGGCTTGTGCGTTGTTGTCGGTCGCTTCACCGATAATTTTGATGGAGTTCTTGTTGGCGCCGACCGTACCGTCCGAGCCGAGTCCGTAGAACATAGCCTGATGCATACCGGAATCATCAACATGGAAGTGATGGTCGTAGGCAAGGCTTACATGGGTTACGTCGTCTTCGATACCGATGGCAAAGTTGCTCTTCTTTTCTCCTTCCATATTATCGAATATGGCTTTAACCATTGCCGGAGTGAATTCTTTTGAACCCATACCGTAGCGGCCGCCGAGGATAACGGGATAGTGAGTAAAGGGGCATTTCTTTGCAGCCTGCATTTCGCCGATAGCGGTGCGCACATCTTCGTAGAGCGCTTCGCCGAGCGAACCGGGTTCTTTCGAGCGGTCAAGCACGGTGATATTCTGTACGGAAGCAGGTAACGCTTTTACAAAGGTTTCCGCGCTGAAGGGGCGGTATAAGCGCACTTTCAGCAAGCCGTACTTTTTACCTTGACTGTTCAGATAGTCTACGGTTTCTTCCACCGTATCGGCGCCGGAGCCCATCAAAACGATAACCGATTCCGCATTGGGATCGCCGTAATAGTCGAACAGGTGATAGGCGCGGCCTGTTAAAGCTGCATATTTATCCATCACCCGCTGAACGATTTCGGGGGTTGCGAGATAGTATTTATTGACTGCTTCGCGCGCTTGGAAGTATACGTCGGGGTTCTGCGCGGTTCCGCGGATCATCGGTTTTTCGGGTGTTAAGCCGCGGAGACGATGAGCGCGTACCAGATCATCATTGATCATCTGATGCATCACATCCTGTGAAACTTCTTCAATCTTCTGAATTTCGTGGGAAGTTCTAAAACCGTCGAAGAAGTGGAGAAACGGGACGCGTGCTTCAAGCGTAGCCGTGTGAGCGATAACTGCGAGATCCATAACTTCCTGTACGGAGTTGGAAGCCAGCATTGCCCAGCCTGTTTGGCGGCATGCCATAACGTCCTGATGGTCGCCGAAGATAGAAAGCGCACTGGTAGCCAATGCGCGGGCGGCAACGTGAAATACCGTGCTGGTCAGTTCACCGGCAATTTTGTACATATTGGGGATCATCAACAAGAGTCCCTGTGACGCGGTAAAGGTTGAAGAGAGCGCTCCTGTAGTTAATGCACCGTGAACAGCGCCGGAAGCTCCTCCTTCCGATTGCAGTTCGACGACTTGCGGCACGGTTCCCCAGATATTGGTTTTCCCGTGGGCGGAATACTCATCGGCAACTTCTCCCATCGGGCTTGACGGCGTGATAGGATAAATTGCGATAACTTCGCTGAGTGCATGCGCAACGTGACCGGCGGCAGTATTACCGTCAATCATTACGAGGTTTTTTTCAGGCATAGTATCGTCCTTCTAAAGTATGGTGTGAATGGGTGCGTATACTATATTATTCAATATAATATATCCGATTTGCAAATAGAATAATATTTTATTCTGAAAAATGCAAGCACTGAACGACTTTTTTACAGCGTGAAACGGTAGTGCATCAGAATACATTGTCTTTGCCGTTTCGAGTGCTTTTTGATGAGAAATTTCGGCAAGATCGCGCGTTTTCCCTCGTTCTATTTCCGCATTATATTGATTTCTTGAAATAACATCCTTGGAAACAAAACCGATAGCCCTTCCGCATAAAATTTGATAGTATAACCGTTATGTTGAAATACGCTTTTATGCAGAATGCCTTTATCGTCTCATTTTTTATCGGTATTCTCTGCCCATTGATCGGCATTTTTCTTGTGTTACGGCGCTACTCGCTTATCGGCGACACCCTTGCGCATGCTTCTCTAACGGGGATTACACTTGGGCTGGTTACCGGCATTAATCCCATACTCGGTGCGTTCACTTTTACCTCTGCGGCGGGCGCGCTCATCGAAGCGCTGCGCAACTATTTTAAAGAATACAGCGACCTCATCCTTTCCATCGTTCTTTCGCTTAGCGTCGGTATCGCAATCACCCTGATGAGTTCGGGGCTTATACGCACCAACGCGGAAGCCTATTTATTCGGGAGCATCTTGACGGTTTCAATCTCCGATGTTATCACCGTTATCGCATTAAGCTTTTTTGCCGTCGCCGTATTGGCGGTACTGTACCATAAGCTTCTTTATATAACGCTCGATGAGGATATCGCGTATGTCATCGGAATCCGCGTCAAGACAATCAATTACATTTTTTCGGTTTTAGTAGCGGCAACAATCGCCGTTTCCATTAAGATAGTGGGAATTCTGGTGCTCAGCTCGATGATTGCCCTGCCGGTTGCAGCCGCGCTCCAGCTTCATGTAGGCTTTAAGCGGACGGTGTTTTTTTCAATCTGCTTCGGCATCACAGATATTATGCTCGGCCTTATCTGTTCGTATTATTTAAACGTAGCCCCCGGCGGCTT
>NZ_CALHGC010000257.1 GCF_938029485.1 uncultured Treponema sp.
CAATCAAAACTGGCTTTGAACGGCATTATGTTCCGCGCGCTTATGAATCCTCACGGCTTATTACCACTTTTAGACAAAAATTGATTTCCGTGATTTCAAAAGGTCATCTCTTGAGATTATCACCATAACGTGCTACTCTAAGGATACCTATGAAGAATGCCCTACTGATTCCCGGTGTTTTTTTCTTAAGCCTTTTAAGTGCAATTGTTATCCTTGCCTTTTTCGAAGGGATAGCATTGCGCTATGAATTGGCTATCCCGCTCGAAGCCGAAACGGCGGGAATTTTGCTTCTTTGCATGGCGCAAAAAGCCTGCTACTCGCTTCCGTTTGCAGTGATGGCGGCTACAATAAGCGTGTACGCATTTTTAATGAGACATCCGGCTAAGAAGATCGTAGCCCTCAGTTTGTTTCTGGTATGTGCAATTTTTACCGTAACGGTGATTATATCGGCCTGTTATACGCAACTTCCTTCTATTGAAAATGCAATAAACGCTTATAGGGCAACGGTTCCTACCGATAAAATACCGGCAGATTTCTTAAACAGGCCGCTATTTTTAACCCTACTTCGACGAGGAGCCGACAGCCTTTTTTATGACGTATATACCGCCTATCTAAGGAGCTTTGCAGCGTATCTCTTTTTCGTATGTGCGTTCTTTTTCTGTATCAGTTCATTTTGGTTTGTATGCATCATAACACGATGGAATATGTTTAACCTTCTTTTCTTATTCTCCCTTTCGGGAGCTTTTCTACTCGTATATCCGTATATGCAGCAGGCAGGATTTCAAGCGGCACTCTCCAATCTTCAACTAATGAATTCAAGCAACAGTGTATTGAGGAATCCGATTATTTTCTGCATTGTTGCCGTTATATTCCATTCTATAGGCGGTTTAAAAATGCTGCTGATATCTTCAAAAATCAACAAAAGGAATGCCGTATAAAATGCGTGATATAACAAAGGGGTGTCTATCCGTTTTTATCCACTTCGTAATCGGATTAGGATGTTGCCTCATCTATATGTTTTTTTTCAAAAAAATCAGTGTGCTGCCGCAATTCTTAGTAAACCGTAAATTGGCTGAAACGGGAATTTTGTTCATCCGGATTATGCCGAGCTTATTAGTGTCCGCCGTTTTAATAGGATATGCCGTTATTTTCGGTACGTGCGGCCAAAATACCGTGCCGAGATTTTCCGACATATTGCTCCGCTATTTAAAAGAAGCATTGATCATACTCTTGTTTTGCATCGGTATCTACATCATACTGATAGAAATCGTATCACCTCTGCTGCTTAACTACCGGCGCATCAGTGAAATCAAAACACAGGATTACTACGACTATATGAAAGAAGCCGATACTTCATTAAATACGGGCGATGGAGAACGGGCGTATCAGAAAGCAAAAGCTGCTCTTGGAATTTGGAAAAATAATCCTGATGCATTACAGCTTTTAGATAAAGCGAAAGTTTTATATGAAGCACAGGCTATCGATCGTCAAAATAATATGCATAATACCGAAACCGCTTATAATACCGCCGATCCTGAAAACCTTACGGCGGAAGGCGCACTGTTTATCAGTAAGCGGTACATGACAAAATATGATTTTTACACTGCGCATTATTATGCCATGCAGGCATATCAACTTAGCGCCGAAAATGCCCCTTATCGTGAAGAAGCTTTAAGACTGGCCGCACAAGCATGGAATCAGATCGAAAAGGGAATTGCAGATTTAACCGCCGAATTCGATATCCGTTTATATCAAGCAAAAAAAGCCGGATACGAAATGATAGAACAAGGGAACTACATCAAGGCATACTATCAATTTGTTAGGGCTCAACGGATGCTTGAGCGGAATAACCCGCTTAAACGAGACCCTGACATAGACCGCTTTGTAGAAATTACCCGAAAAAAACTGTTGGAAGAGGTTTTCTTTATCGAGGAAACGGATTCGCTGCTACTCTTTGAAGCGGTACGGAATATTCATTTTACAGCGCCCGCTTGGAGCACAAGGGCGGCGGCACAAATAACTATAGAAGGCCTTTCGTATATCACCAACAACGGTATCCGCGAAATATATGGAAGAAATTGCGAAATTACGCAATATAGCACTGACGGTAAGATACTGTATCGAGCCCGTATTCCATTTATTAAACTAATCCCAATTGTAACCGAGAAAGGCGAGCATATGCTCCGTATGCTGTTCCGCGCTGTAGATAAGCAGCACGATAAAGTAGTGCTAAAACCTATTGTTCTGGAAGGAACAATGCCGATTGAGCGGCAGACGTCTATGCGACTGCCGTTTTCGTACGGTGATTTTGAGTTGATTATCGCGGCCAATGAGGGCGAAAAGTCCATGACGTTGCCGCAACTGTACACGTTCCGGCAGAGGGGGGCGCAATACGGGTTTCCCGCGCAAATATATCACAGGGAACTGTTAGCCAGAATCAGCGATGTATTTTTAATTTTAATTGTTTCGATTTATATGCTCGTACTGGCGTGGCGTTTCCGTATTCCTCCGCACCGACAATTTAAGTATACATGGGCGCTGTCATTCCCGCTCTTTTTTGTAGCGGCGACAGGAGCGGTAGAGGCAGGGCGGTATTGCGCCCGCCTTGTTATTGCGCTCTTTACCGACACATTCTATAGCTTGTCGCCGCTGTTCGTATTGCTCGTGTACACGCTGTGTTTTATTGGAGTGTGTTTTTTATTTATCGGTCAGCGCTCGGAAGCCTAAGCGTTTTTAGAGATTCCCAAGATACTTTCGATATCGAGCTCTCCCGCAAATGCCGGAACGGTAACGAACCAATTGTCCAACACTTGCGGGTGCAGTTCACCGAAAATACCAATCTGTTTCCCATCGCACAGAACACCCGCCTGCCGCCCTTCGATAAAGCGCGGGTCGTGCGTTTCGCATACGTTGTAGTCCATTTGCAGATAGTACAGTAGGCCGGCGACAAGACTGGCGGCTTCGTTAAAGTTAGCATCTTGATTTACAGTCAAGAAGCCGAGGCTTTGGCGGGTGCGCGTACCGGTATTTTCTTCGGGAGCAAGGTACGCGATTTTCCCCGTTTCAAAGATACGGTGCGGATAGACCGCATTTCCCGAAACCGTTTCTGCGGATAAGAGCGACGGAATAACGGATGGGCGGACAAACTGATAGTTTTCCGACATGGGATTTGCAATTTCGATTACCGACGTTCCGTCTATATTCATGCGGTCGATGTAGTCCTTTTTTGAGCCGAGATAGTTAAAAATCATCTCTTGATAGCCGAAGCCGACCATCAAACTTTTAATCTTTCTGCTCAGCTGGGTAACCGGAGAGAGCCGCCCGATGGTAAACTCCCGCGGCGTTTCGGGTTCAAAGAACTCGACGGTTTTCCCCATCATCACGTCTTCGATAATATCCACTTCGTGTAAAAAGTCATTTCGGTATGCAGGCGGCGTAAGCGTCAAACAATCACCTTCCACCGTAACGGTATTGTCCATACGCTCAAGCGCTTCAACGATCTCCTGCGCCGAAAGCTCCGTTCCGAGGAGCTTATTAACGGCATGAACCGTTGTTTTGGTCGGCTCTTGGAAGTAAAGCGGCGTCGTAATCGTCTTGCCGAATCCCGTTTCGTACGGATACTCTATGCTGACCGGTAAAATCGTATAGCCCGCATCGGAAAAGTCGCAAGCAACGATATTGGTTGCAAGCAGCAGGGAGGGCATATCAGTACCGGTCAGTTCAACCAACAGGTCGGCGTCCCCCGGCTGTACCGCACCGATCTCCGCGCTATTGATAATCGGCGCCATTGAAAGCACACCGCCCTTCGCATCCGATAAGAGCGGCACCTTCTTCATATCCTTGAGTATCCAGCCGTATTCCTTGCCTTTCGGGTGTTCGGTGATAATATGCTCACACGTCATTTCGGTATCGAAGCCGAGCGGTGTAAACGAGGTCGTGTGCGGGTCAACGGCGCGGTAGTGTACCGGCCAATTGATCAGCTCGCTGCGGTACGCCCCCATCGACACGGAACGGCGCTTCCTGCCGAAGTTCCAGCACAGTTTTTCCTGCGTTTGGATAATATCTTTCAACATAGCATCGTCGATGGGCTTGCCCGAAATGACAAATGCCGTCATAAAGGGGCGGATATGCTGTAATTCGGGGTCTACGGTTACTGTCCGTTTTCCGGAATCCTTCCGCTCGCTCAATGTCGATAAAAATGCTTGATACCGAGCTTTGTTTGAAGCGCCTCCCGTGTGCATACGCAAAAGGCGAGCAAGCCCTGCCGTCGACCACAGGTCGGGGCGGTTGGTATCGTTTAATTCAATTTTTATAATGCGTTCATCTTGAGGCATCGCTGCGGAAGGAGCTTCGTCCAGCTCTGCCTTTGCAGAGCTTAATAAATGTTCAAATTCGGGGGAATAGTCGTATTGAGTTCCTAATAAGTTGAAAAAAAGCTGTTCATTTACATCGATCTTGGGCATAGTCTATCCTTTTTTAATATGACTGAGCTGAGGCAAACGCTAAAACACACGGTTCACAATGCCTCTTGACGGGTATCTTCAAAAAAACTAACCGAGTTTTTGCAGATGCTCAATAATATTGAAAGAGTATATGCAATATGCCGCTGTTTGACAAGAACGATGCATTGTTATGTCATTGTTATCAAAAAGATTAAACCTTGAACTTTCCTACTTCCTCCGCAAGGTTTTGAATACTTACCTTATTCTTCTGTGTAATTTCGTTTACCTCATTCACCGCGTTGTTGATTTGTACTGCACCGGTAGCCATTTGGTTCATGCGCTCCATAATCACGCGGGCAAGGTCATCAAGCTTGCGCATTTCAGCTGCGATCCCTTCTCCGCCTTTCAGCATCTCTTCCGAACCTGCTTGAACCTCTACCGTTACCGTGCTGATGTTCTTAATTGCAGTGAGCACTTCTCTGCTGCCGTTTTCCTGTTCCCGCATTGCTTCAGTAAGCGAGGTGCTCATTTCCTTAACCTGTTCCGCAAGGTTAAAAATTGCATTAAATTTTTCTTCTACGGTTTTTGAAGAGGCGGAGAGCGTTTCAATTTCGCCGCTGAGTGTTTTGAGGGTTGTGGTAATGGTTCTCCCCTGTGCTGCAGAATCCTCGGCAAGTTTTCTAATTTCGTCCGCAACGACGGCAAACCCCTTGCCCGCTTCACCCGCATGGGCAGCTTCGATAGCGGCATTCATCGCCAAGAGGTTTGTCTGCGATGCAATGTTCTGAATAACAGTCGACGCTTCCATCAATGAGCCGGATTCTTCTGCGATCTTTTGTGTAACGGTATTCGATGTTACCAGTGTCGCTTTTCCGTCGCCGGTCGCTGCGGTAAGGTCTTTAATAGTGCCGTCGGTTTTTTCGAGTGTCTTCGTGATGGACGCGATATTTGCAACCATTTCTTCTACAGAAGAAGAAGATTGTGCAACGCTTGCGGCTTGCGTTTCTATGCTATTATTCAGTTGTGTAATAGTGCGGACAATTTCTTCGACCGTTGCGGCGGTTTCGGTAACGCTTGAAGCTTGCGTCATCGTTTGCTGCTTTACCCCTTCGATATTTGCGCTGATTTGATGCACGGCACTCGCCGTTTCTTCCATACTGGAAGCAAGCGTTTCGGTCATATCCCGCATAATACCGGTATCTTTTGCAATCGATTGAATGGAACTGCGTACCTGTATGGTGGTATTGTTAAAATGTTCCGACAGAAGTGAAAATTCATCGCTACCGGAAACAGTTAATTGTCCCGTGTAGTCGTTTTCGGCCACTTGAGTCAATATTTTGATAATGTGTTGAATAGGTTCTACAATGCGGAGTGCAAGAAAGGATGACACAACGGTAAAGATAGCCAATAAAATAATACCGATGAAAATCATGGATCGGAGAATAATATAGTATTCATCGAGCACTTCGGATTCTTTGACAAAGGCGATCAATTTCCAGTCGGGATTTTCTATCGTATAGATTTGTACCAGCCATCTTTCACTGTCCGCCGCCATTTTTATATTCCCCTCCGTTAATTCCATAAAGTGCTGGGGATTCGGCAGTTTAGTGTCGGTAATTTTTTTAAAGTTATATTCCGGATGTGCGGGGTCGGCCAATATGGTTCCGTCATTCTGCATCAGCATAACATAACCGGTCGTTCCGATTTGAAATTTCGAAATCATATCGGTTAATGTGCCGAGCGTAAACTCTATAGCGGCATTTCCGATAAACGTATTGGTATCTGCAGCATAAACGCTTTTAACCAAACCGATTGCAACGGCATTCAAATCTTCCGAATAAAACGCATCGGTAATCGCTACGGCTCCTTTAGCATCTGATCCGGTACGGTACCAAAGCCGTTCACAAGGATCGTACCCGGCAGACATTTCTCCTTCAAAGCTGCTGACAAAACCGCCCCATTTTGTTCCCATGTAGACTTCCAAATACTCCGGAAAACCGGTATCTATAGACTTAAATAGAAGTGCGATTTTCGATTCCGTTTCACTCCGGATTATATCGGACGGTTTAATATTTTCTTTTTCACCTATATACGAGTGAATAGAGGCATCTGCCGCACGAGTATACGGATGTTCCGAAAGCGTATTCAGCATATTGGAAGTATTATCGAAAAATATCCGTATGCCGCTTTCGGCAAGTTTCATATCACGTAGAATAGTTTTTTGAAAAGACTCAACATCCGATTTTCTTACTTGATACCCGATAAAACCGGAAACAAATAAAACAAGTAATAGAATAACAGAGGTGAATACCAATATAAGTTTTTTTCGAATAGAAAATTTTACCTTTAAAAGGCGAGGTTTCTTCTTATTAAACATATTTTATTTCCTTACATAGTAATACTGTTACTATAAAGCGTATATATTATCGTCCCTACTCTTCAAAAAGTCAAACCTTTCTCAGGGATTTTACTTGCAAAATAGACTGTCATGGGATATTGCTATAGAAAAGCTTCCTAAAAGCTAAAGTTTTTAGAAGAATTGAACATATAGAATTACGGTGGCACAAACAAGTAAATTGGGCATAGATCATGTCCAGATTGAAGATATGGAAGAAAAGGATCGGTTCGATCCGTGTTTGAGGAAATTTCTCGGATTGCATTAGAAGAGTTACTCCAAAATGCACTTGTACATCGAGATTACTCTAAAAACGCACCTATTAGAATAATGATATTTGATAATCGGATTGAAATTGTAAGCCCGGGAACATTACCTAACAGCCTTACCGTTGAAAATATAAAAATGGGAAATGCCGTTGTACGTAATAATTTATTCGTTTCTTATTGTTCAAAATTGATGCACTACCGCGGATTCGGTTCAGGAATAACACGTGCGTTAGAAGCCCAGCCGGATATCAAAATGATTAATGATGTCGAGGGAGAGCAATTTAAGGTCATAATACCGAGAAAGATCAGCCGAGAAAAAGCAGGGAATCTCTAAAGAACTACCGGTTTTAGAGATTCCCCTCTAGTATTTTTACTTATTCGGTTTGTGAATTACTTCTTCAATTCGTGAATATTGATGGACTTAACGTTCGGGGTTCTTCCGTCGGCAGATCGGGGTATCTGAATAGCGCCTGCTCTAATCTCATCCAAAATCTTATCTTTTCCCTCAACATTCGGATCAAAGCCGATGATCTTCCAGTTGTAATTCACCTTAGGCGTGATAACTCCCTTGTCTTTTTCTTTTACATAAGCACCGATCAAATCACGGATGCGCCCCGCATCCTGCATTACTTCGTACGAATCATAGTATACGTCTTTCGGTGTTGCAAGTTTTAAGTTTTGCAGTGTACCGAAGCGGTAGTTGTTGACGGCGACCTTATACACCTTTTTAGGATCGATGGCTTGTCCTTTTATCTTGGCATTTGTAATTCTGTTTCCCGCTTCTTTTGAAATATCGATATCATAATCGACCCCTTCAAACATATCGTAGTTATAGCCGCGTACATCGGGATTGAACGAAACCGTTACGTCGCCTTCTTTCGCGGTATTGTAATATGAAGCAGACCATTCCATGTATTTTAACAGGTTTTCGCCGGTCATATTAACGCCCATCAGCGTATTCGAATATTTATAGATAAAGGCAACGTCTTTTTTCTTAAAATCGCCTTTCTTTAAATTCATATCAAAGCGGAAGGCGGCAGCGGCAGCAACATCAGCATTCGTGTAATAGAGCTGCACATCGTTAATTAAGTCGATCAGCGCGGTATCTTCAAGCTGAATGGTAGGCATGGTGGTAACTTTATCTTCTCCGGTAATGTAGTCCACACGCGGGATAAAGTCTTCGGTAACCTTTCCGACAATGAGGTTTGCATCCGCAACGGATTGGTCATGTACAAACTCAAACTCTTGTTCCATTGCCTTATCGGCTGCGACTTTTGCCGTTTCGCGGTTTTCAGCCTTGACGGAAGCAACCTTCCATGCACCGTTGTCTTTTTCCACCTGCACTTCGCCCACGGCTAATGCCCAGCCGTAGCAGCCCGGTTCGATGATCCATGTTTTATCGCCGTTTTGACCGTCTATAAGGGTGGCATAGCGGGCGTGCTCGTGTCCGCCGAAGATTAAATCGAATTCGGGGATTTGCTTTGCCATCTCGATAACGCCGCTGTTGGTTCCATATTCGCCGTTGCGTCCGAGGTGGAACGCGCCGATTAAGACATCGTATTGCCCTTTTAAGGAATCGACGGTTTGGCGCGCAACCGCTATCGGGTCTTCAAATTCCAGCCCTTTAAAGTGAGAGGGCGCGGCGGCTTCCCACATCGGGATATGAGGCGGCACCATACCGATAACGGCAACACGGACTCCTTCAATGTCAAACAGCTGATAGGGTAGTACGAAATGGCTGCCGTCCTTTGTGTTTTTGATATTGGCGCTTAATACCGAACCGTTGAAGTGGCGGATATTGCGGGCAAGGAATTCTTTTTCAAAGTTGAACTCATGGTTGCCCAAAACCCAAATATCGTAGTTCATGTAGTTGAGCGCTTGAATCATGGGGTGGGTGTCAAGGTCGTTAAACAGATCGGCACTGTTATCCTGCACCGTGTCGCCGACGTCGATTAAAACGGTGTTGGGATTTTGTGCGCGCAGCTCTTGCGCCAATACGTATGTTTTTACAAAACCGGCAGCGGGTGTCTCCTCGCATACTGCGTAGTCATAGGCATAGAGTCGTCCGTGTACGTCGCCGGTTACGCCGAAGGTCAGGGTAACGGCATCCGCCCCCGGCTGCCCTTTTTGGATAATCTTATGGGTAAGCTTTACCTCATCAGATTGCTTTCCGCGCGCCTTTGCCGTACGTGCGGTGGTTTGTTCCGTGCTTCGTGCTGCAGAATTTGCTCCGCAGGCAGCCAGCGAAAAAACAAGAACCAATGCAGCTGCAAAATGCAGCATTCTTTTCTTGATCATGTGCATACTCCTTCACATTTTTTAAGCAAGTCCCTCACAACTACATGGAGCTGCGGGTACTTCCTTTCTATATAGAACGGATACTTTCCGCCTATTTTCACATCTTTTTTGCAGCCGGAATCTTCAGTACAAAAGGCGCGACCAGCGCCGTACACGGAACCGCAGCGATAATACCGATACTGCCCGAAATACCGTGCATAATTTCTATGACAATGCGCGGTATATTAATAAACTGCGTAAAGCTCATGCCGTAGCCCCAAATCATCATTATGAGCGGGAGGGACGAGCCGGCAAAGGCGAGAATGAGCGTGTTACTCATCGTACCGGTAATATCTTTGCCCACAGTCAACCCCGACTGAAACAGTTCCTTTTTGCTTAGGTGCGGATTTGCGGATAAAATTTCCTGCATGGAAGATGCAATCGACATACTGACATCCATCACCGCGCCGAGCGAAGCAATCAAAATTGAAGTAAACAATAGTCCGTCCAGCTTGAGGTTATAATCGGGAGCCAAGTTGAGCAGCTGCTCGCCGCCTTCCATATTAACGCCGGAAAGCTGCGCCGAGTAGGACACGGCTACCGATATAATGCCCGCAATGGTAATCCCGGACACGGTACCTGCGATTGCGGT
>NZ_CALHGC010000258.1 GCF_938029485.1 uncultured Treponema sp.
CCCCCCCTCAAAAGTCAAGTGTGAATTGTAAAAAGCATGGCAAACGCATCAGGCCGTTTCTTAACACCTCCGCGGCAAAATTGAGACTATTCGACCAGAATTGAACCTCATTCTGATGCGTTTACCCATTTACTGGAAACGAAAAATAGGACGCAAACAGCCCTGAAAGGAAATTATAGAATCTTATATTTTACTTTAAGCCGTTAAAGTAAAATATAACTTGTTTTTTGTACCGAATAGCGCTATGATAGGCTTCCCGGAGCACTCTATGGACCTAAAAGATTTTAAATCAGGATGTTTGAAACAAGGATATAAATATCAATATTTTCTGCCCGAAATGGTTAATCATGACTTTTCGTGGCAAGATTCTTCAATTAACGCGCTTTTGGAAGAAGCGTCACTGCATTTAGGTGAACTGAACTCTTTTTCTTCTTTAGTGCCGGATTTGGATCGGTTTATCATTATGCATATTTTTAAAGAAGCGGTTGTATCCAATCGCATCGAAGGTACGCGGACAAATATCGAAGAAGCTTTAAGCGAACAAAACAATCTTGATCCTGAGAAGCGCGATGACTGGCAAGAAGTTCATAACTACGTACAAGCGATGAATAGAGCCATCAATGAATTGGATACCCTGCCGCTCTCCAATAGGTTGATTAAAAACACACATAAAATACTGCTTTCCAAAGGAAGAGGAGAACATAAAAGCCCGGGCGAGTTCCGCGTTTCTCAGAATTGGCTTGGCGGAGCTACGCTGGCTGATGCCGTTTTTGTGCCTCCTTCGCATGAACATCTGCCGGAATTGCTGTCCGACCTCGAAATCTTCTTAAATAATGATACCATCAAAATTCCGCATCTTATCCGCATAGCTATTGCGCATTATCAGTTTGAAACCATTCATCCTTTTTTAGACGGAAACGGAAGAATAGGACGGCTCTTAATAACGCTTTATTTGGTGTATAGTAAGGTTTTGCAGCAGCCGCTCTTGTATCTCTCCGATTTTTTTGAAAAGAATAAGACGCTTTATTATGATAATTTAACATTAGTACGGACAAAAAATGATCTTACGCAATGGATTAAGTTTTTTTTAACAGGCGTCAGTGCGACAGCGCAAAACTCCGCTCATACGCTTAAGTGTATTATCGATTTACGCAGACGCTACGAAAAAACAATTCTCAATGACTTTGGAAAAAGAGCCGCTGTCGGTATCGATTTGTTACATCTTCTTTTTAGTAAGCCCATTGTTACCGGTACGATAGTTCAGGATACGCTGCATCTTTCTGCAAAGGCCGCAAACAGCTTACTCCGATCCTTTACGGAAGCCGCTATCCTCAAAGAGACCACCGGTTACCGGCGCAACCGCACGTTTATATTTGATGAATATATCAGATTATTTTAACGATCCCAATTGTCAGCAGTAGAGAGATAAGTGCTTATGCATCTGAATAGACCCAATGCAAAACCGAGATGTAGATAGCCTTTGTGTTTCATATTATGCTTTCTCCGCATTCTCCTTCCATCCCAGCACCCGCTGCTTCATGCCGGTGATATCCAGTACCCCTAAGGCAAATCCTTTGCGCACCAGCTCAGAGGGAACATACTCGTCGTATTTGTCAAAGACGGGGACTTCCCTTTCGTACACAAGCTCCAGCGGATCAAAGTTTTGTGCGGCTTCTTCGGCAATAATGCGATAGAATTCTTGTGCGCTTACCTGCATGGTAAACTGTAGGTAGTACGGTCTGGACGGACTCAAGCCTTTGATCCCAAGCCGCGCACCGCAGCGGAGCTTGAGAAAACGTTCCAGCGCAAGAAAGGCATAGCTGCCCAGCTGAGGAAAGAGCGCCCACATAGAGCCGCCGAGGGAAATGAGCGGGTGAGTGTCCATCCCTGCCTTGCTGAACGTATTCCGCGCTTCCTGCAAACGGCACACGGCATGGCGCATCAGGTACGGGTAGCTTTTCCGTTCGGCAAGGACAGTATGCATCCGTTCCAAGATACGGGTGTGTATATCGCCTGCCACATCACCGAAATACGCAGGGATATTCCCTTTTACCAGCGTGCAGTATACCTCGCGGCGCTGGTGATCCACCTCGTCCACTGCCCACACCCTGCCTGCAATGGCTATCTTCTCGCCCGCAGGCGGCGGTTTGACGATTGTTCCCAGCTCTTCGGAACCGGAACGCACCGTGTATTCGATATTTTCTTGGAACACTGCGTAAAACTTATAATTGCTGACAACCCGCTCTCCGGTAATTCCGTACTCCATGCAATGCGTTCAGGAGGGTGCTATATACGGCGGCAGGACTAGTTCAATCTTACCAGCGGTTAAACTCTCCGCATTGATTGACAGCGTATCAAAAGGCGATATGATACAAGCTAAGGAAACAAGATGAATAAAATATGGTATGTAGTAGTATTGATAGTGCTGTTATGCAGCTGCTCATCTGCGGTAGTTGAAACGGTGCAATATGATGCTGCAAAGATGGATGCCGGTTATTTCTATGAATATTACGGTTCCGTACATCCCCGTCAATTTGTTGAAAGCAGCTTAAAAATATATTTCTATGTTATTTCCGGTACTCGTATTGAGTCGCTTTACGCATGGACGGATACCTCCGTAAAAGGCGTTTTAATAGAAACGTCTGTTACGATGGATGCGGATCGCTGCTTAAAACAGGTGATTTCGGAACGAGCGTATCTTGCAGCGCAGTATAAAATCAGTCCTTTTATTAAATTTGATTACAAAAGAGAGATTGTATATGATTTCTCCGCTCAAACGGTTACAAAAGATGAATATTGGGTGGACGGCAATAAGCCTGAAACGATATTACATCCCATCCATGATAAAGGAGCGCATTCTTTTCAGACGGATAAGTTGCCCGTTTTTGAATTTTTCGGTGATATGCCGATCGATATTTTTATAGCCGGACGGTTTTTAGCGGAGGATACGACTTCTCGGCTGCCGATTAACGATAAAGGCTATATCACGGATGCTTCTTTTATGCCGCACAAAACGGAAGAAACTTTCTCGTATAACAGCATCGATTACTCATGCAAAAGATTTAGGATTAAAAACAAAAGCTTACTGGCACCGTTTTTCAGTAAAGAAACATATTTTTTGCGCGAATCCGATTCAGGGCTGAATTATCCTGTTTGTTTTAAGGGAGCGGATGCGGAATACCGGCTTGTGCGCCGAACCGCGATGAATATCGAAGAATGGAATGCCTTTAAACAAACCGTAAAGGATGAGTTCAGTCCCGCAGGCTATATCGACATTGTGTATGAGGAATAAAGAGAGCGGTGAGGAAATGAACGGCCAATGCAAGCAGAATTGCAAAGGCTATGCTGTATTGAAATTGTCTTTTAGGATACAGAAACACCTGCATTTGCATAGCGAGCGAGTTCAAAGCGATTATGCGTTCCGGTTTTCTTGTATACATTCGCAATGTGATTTTTTACCGTGTTATATGCTATGTCTAATTCAGATGCAATCTCTTTATTCGTTTTGGCAAAAGCGATGAGGACGGCAACATCAGCTTCCCGTTCGGTTAATGCTTGTTCAATAAAGAATTGGCGGTAGCGCTGTTTTATCGCATCGGTTTCTTCTATTATAAAAGCGTTTCCTGTAGCAAAAGTTCCTGTGCCGAAACCATCTGCCGCAGCTTTTCCGGCGGCACCGTTCATTTCCGCTGCTGTGTCATGCCGGCATGCTTGCATGGTTTGTACAGGGGCGGTTCGATTTTCCGCATTTGTACCGTTAAAGCGCTGCTGCGCTTGATGATGCAGTACGTACAATCCTGCGGCGGCAAATAAACCGTACAACATTAAATCTTCGTAAAAAGGAAAAGGCACGGAGCGGTAGAGGAATACGGCAAATATGCCGACCGGCATATCGTAATTATGCAGCAGCGTCGGTATGGAACCGATAAATACCCACCCGCAAATAAGCCCTGCAATCCGTATGACGCGGTAGAATACCTTTTGAATAAAGGGGAAGGGGGTTAAGACACGCACCTTACAGGCATGAATCGCCCACGCGGCGAAAAGCGCATACATGGTAAAAAAGACAACCGAAACGAATTGGTAAAAAAATGCAAGCGTGCGGGCATGAAAGCTGCCTTCCGCAAGAAAGCCGAAACCGTTTAAGGTTTGTAAGAGCGGGAAAACAGTGTAAAAAAGTATACAGAGAACGCCTACCGTCAGCGTCAGGTTTTTAAGTCGCAGCTGTACACGGCTAATCGGGATATCCTCCATGCGGATTAGTTCAATAATAATCGAAGGAAAAAGCAGCAGGAACCATGCAGGATTAATAACGTTAAACAGCAGCTGGACTGCAATATACACACCGGTTAAACAGCTTCCGGTACTAAACGCCGGTTCTCCTTTGTACATCACAAACAGGCGCGAAAAATCCGTAATAGGTAAATTGAACAGCCAGCTGCTCAAGAGCAAGTTTACCGCGCTGCTGCCCGTTACCGCGATAAAACATAGAACCATCCGTTTATACAGCTTGAGCGCAGGCGCTGGATTTCTTCCGTACAGCAGTCCTATTCCGTAATAGTGCAGCAGAAACGCAATCGATATTCCCGTCTGAATAATAACATCAAGCCCTTGCATGCTCATAAGATATAAAAATAAACATTTTTGGTAAAGCGAGACTACGACTGAGTACAGTAGTCCTCTTTTACCACTGATATTTTCTTGACATCTTAGGGCACTATGCTACACTGCCGGTAAAATAACATGTTCATCGAGTTCTGCAATGGCAGATACGGATCGGATACATAGCAAGAATACAAGGGAAATGACACATATGAAACATCAGTTATCTATCGCAATTCTGTTTTTGAGTTTTCTTTGCATTTCGTGCCGGCAAAAAGCGGAACGGGTGCAGTTCGCGTATAATCCTGCCCAAATGGATGTAGGCTATCTGTATGAGTATCACGGTTCGTATAATAACCGGCACTTTACTGCCGGAACAAGTAAGCAGTTTTTTTATCTTACCGCTTCCGATACGCTGGAAACAGTAGACTTCAGTGATGACGATCCCCTCATACGAGGAATATTATCATACAGCCGGCAGATTATGGATTGGCGTTTTTACATGATGAAAGAAATCGTAAGCGAAAGTTTTTTAACCAAGCAGGTTAAATTCGCAAAAAATGCCGGCAGTTCCGTTAAAGTGACTGTACGGAAAAATTATGACACCGGCGAATCATATCGTGATGCATATATGATATATGGTAGTCAGCCTGAAACACTGAAAAAGCCGGAACATGAGAATGAAACATGGCGCATTGAGCTTGATAAGCTGAAAGAACAAGCAATTTTTCGGTTTTCTAACGATATTCCGGCTTCATTTTTTATGGTAAGCCGTTTTTTTAATCCTGATGTAAAAAAAGCTCTGCTGCCTGTCGCTCATGCGAACTATCAAACAAATGCGTTTTGTATTTACGAAAAAAAAGAGACGCTTTCATATAACGGGCAACAGTGGAACTGTTTGAAATTCCGTATGGAACCTGCGGGGCTTATGAGCCGCATATTAGGGAAAAAGCTCTTTTTTTGGCTGGAAGCCGATTCGGGCTATTACTACCTTGTGCGTTTCCGCAATGAGAACACCCCGTTCCATGAATATCAGCTTGTGCGCCGAACCGCGATGAATATCGAAGAATGGGAAGCCTTTAAACAAACCGTCAAAGATGAGTTCAGCCCCGAAGGCTATATCGACATTGTGTATGAGGAATAAAGAGAAAGGAGAGAGGCGAAACGATAGCGCAGGCAAGATAGTCCCCCTCCGATTTTCGTGGATAATGCATTGATTGACGGATCATTATAAATGATGCTATAGTAAAAACAGAATGACTATGCGTAGATTTTTCGGTTTGGTAGTGTTACTTTTTTCCCTTATATATTCGGGATGTGTGATGGTTATACGGCCTAATAAAGATAAATGCAGCAATAAGCATAGGTCTACGGAAAAATGTAAGTCCTGTAAAGAAAAAGAAAAGGAAAAAGAACTTAAAAGCATTGATGAAAAAGGAATATGCGAAACGGATGATATTAAAAGTCCAGCGCCTTGGGGAACCGTTAACTGTTGCCATAAAGGCTAAACGGTAAATCAACAACCCCGACGCAAGCGTCGGGGTACAATGCTCAACATTTCGCATAAAAGATGAGTGATGCATATAATAATTATACGGTTAAAGACGGTATCCTCGTTACCCGCTATAAAAATGTTGTGAATTTGTTTGAAATTGCTTCATCAAAAATATATTACACTGATGACGCATGTGATACGAATGTTAATCATTTAATAAAAAAAATAAAGGCGCTGCACAATCCTAAAATAGAATGTAATCGTATTTTCAGTAATGAAATAACCGGTATATCAATCGGATGTGCGGATACCTGTAACCTTGCCTGTACGTATTGTTACGCCCATGCAGGAACCTATCATAGTACCCATGTAAAAAAAATAATGGATACGGAGCTCTTTAATAAGTTATTCGACTATCTTGTGCATCTGCCTCATCCGGTACAGACAATAACCTTTTTCGGCGGTGAACCGCTCTTAGCGTTCAAGGATATAAAGGAATTTATCCCGAAACTAAATGCCGCATACAAAAAAATATTCGATACGGTACCCAAATACGCCGCAATAACAAACGGAACATTGATAACCGATGAAATAGCCGATTTTTTTAACCGCTATTTTTATGCGTTGTCTATCAGCATAGACGGACCAAAGCAAATATGCGATAAAACACGTATTTTTCTTAATCCCCGCCAAAGTGTACATGATACAATAAGGCGTGCAATGAATATTTTAAATAAGAAAAAAAGAAACTATTTCCTTGCTGCATCGGCAACCCTTTCTCCCGATACGATGATTCAAGCGCAAGCTCTGGGGGCCGCAGCATATCGGCGTTCTTTTTTGCATTGGGATTCGATCAGGTAGCCATATTCGAAGCATCAGGAATACCGTGGCCGGATGAATCTCTGCAGGCGGCCTACCGCTTTTATGAGGGCATTATCGAAGAGACCTTCGGCATAATTACAAAGAAAAAAAGCAGTAAGTTGCCGGATAACGGTATTATGGCGTTATTGGTTGATATTCTAAAACAGCATTATACCGGCGATTGTGTTGCCGGCAAAAGCTATTTTTATTATACGATTGCAGACGGCATCTATCCTTGTCAGCTGTATTACAATGCGCGGAAAAGAGAGCGGACTGCACTACGACGAATCGCTATTAAACAATGCCAAAGCTGCCCGGCTCTTAATGTGTGTGATTCGCATTGCGGTGGAGCTGCTTTATATGAAAATGGCGATGAGAATATTCCGGTGGCCTTCCGGTGCGCAATGACATTGTTTAAGCTTGATCAAGTAATAAAGCGGTTAGGATATTACGCATTCTACAAAGAGACGAATGAAGCGTATCAAAATATCATCAATGCCGTAAAAACATTTGCCGCTCAAAATGCCGTTTCCAACATATATACACCCTAGTGCTTTTTTACTAGGAATATTGCCTTGACGAAAATAAATGTTGCTTCTATAACAAGAACGATGAGGAATAATTATAGCCTATGAACTTTTTACTATTACTCCGTGCAATCCGTTCAGGCGGTCGCCATATACGGCGGCAGTTTTCCTTTTTTCTTTTTCTAACGTTGTCGTTCTGCCTGTTGAGCACGGTTACGATGTTCTTTGATGCACTCAAGGCGAACCGAGGTCGTTATTTTGCGCAGCGGTATACGGGTTTTTACGGCATCGTCAAAAAAGGCTGTTCCAACCTATTGACGGCAAGTCCGCCGCGCGAGGAAGATTTATTTAATCCTGATGGACTCTGCACTCTGCTCGACCGGCTCGGCATCAGCTATTCGGCACGCTTGAGGAGCTGGGCAACCTTTTATGTCGATGAACCTGACCGGCAGGAACTGCGTAATCCGAATCACGTTCTCCTTGTCGCAAGCGATGCTGCTGCAGAAACTGAGCTTTTAAAACATCTCGTTTTTAACGGCGCCGTACCTCATGAAGGTGCAAACGAAGCGATCCTCTATGCTTCTTCGGTCTCGCAGGAAGCGTTACGGCAGGGTATCATTGTGCAGATGCCCAGTCCGTTCGGTATTCCTGTATCGGATAAATTCCGACTGACCGGAACGTTCACAAGCGATGAGGCGATGATGCATCAGCCCATCCTTTTTATCGACCGCCGCTTACTGCTTGAGCTGACCGGCAGGGATGAAAATCTTGCAAGCGATATTGTGCTCGGTCAGCTTTCAGCTTTACAGCGTTTCAGACTTACATGGTTGCTTGCGACGGAGTACCGCGATTACAAACTGCTTCCGTATACCGATTTTGATAGTATTGCGAAAGCAACGGCGCTTATCAGCGAAACGCTGCGGACATTGCTGTTCTTGTTTACCGGCATTGTGATACTCTTTTGTATGCTCAATAGCCTAACCATCGCGGTACTGAACCGATCTAAGGAAATCGGAGTATTGCGGGTTATCGGTTACAGCGCGAACCTTATTATCGGGCTTTTTTGTATTGAATATCTTACAATGTTGGCTGCAGCATGGCTCATCGGATCGGCGGGTTGCGCAGGAATTGCCGCGCTTCTGAATACGCTGCAATTATCCGCAACCGATATCAATCTTGAGTTAGCCTTTGCAGGAAAAGAGTTGGTGATGTATCCGTCGCTCCGTGTCTTTGTGCTACCGTTGTGCGTATCGGCGCTTATGCTGCTTGGTATTACCGTAGTAAGAACACGGCAAATACTTGCGCTGTCATAACGGATGATGAATAAGCTGTAAGAACAGTCGCAAGCGTAAGGCCTTAGAGGAGAAACCTGATGTATTATGTAAAATGGGCGCTGAAAAATATCATTGGAAATCGGGCGCGCTATACCGTGATGGTCATACTGACAGCGTTTACCTTTATAACACTCTTGCTCTTTGATGCGGTTATTTCGGGGTATGATATTCAGACAGATCGATTCAGGCAAGCGATAGAAGGTGATATACGAGTGTCATCCTCTGATGACGGCGGCCTTAGCCCGCTGCTACCCGCCTTATCCGACATAACGGCTTCATCCCCCTGTACGGTTTTTTATCCTGCGGCGCTCATCGATGGCGTCCGTTTGATTACCGATACCGGCGATATGACCGTACAGCTTGCAGGGGTTACTGACGGATACGCACAAACGCTGCTAAACTCGTGCACTGTGCTTAAAGAAGGCGCTATGAATTTTTCCCAGCCGGAGAGCTGCCTTGTTGATGCCGATACTGCGGAAAAACTTTCGCTTAAAGCAGGCGATGAAATTACGCTCTATTTTGAAGCGCCCTCCAAGCACATTATCTCGGCGCCGGTAACCATTGCCGGTATTTTTATTTCGAACTATCTGGCGCACTCCCGTATTGTATACATGCCGCTCATCAATGCAGTCGGCTTTATGGAAAAAGAAGATTTTGTCAATACCGTACTCGGAACGGTTGCAGCCGCTTCTGTGGTGGAACGGGATCAGCGGATAAATGATGTTGTATACGCTCTGCGGATAGCCGTAAAAAAAGTCGGCATTTTAGCACGGGTGGAAGCGCCCGATCAGCTGAGCGGCTCTTTCGGGTACTTTCAGATTTTTGATATTTTTAAGCTCATTTTAATCGGATTAAAAAATCTTACCGGCTTTGTGCTGGCGCTCATGCTGCTGTTTGCAGTGCGGAGTGCATACTATCTGATTTTTCAAAAACGACGGGCGGAAATTGCGGCTCTGCGTACCTACGGAATGGACACAAAAGAATTTATACAGATGATTACCGCTGAAACCGTTATCGTACTGCTTTTGGCCGCGCTTATTGCCGCTGCCGTTACCATACCGGCTGTTTTTGCGGTACAGGGTTTTCCGGCAGCGTACTATTCGGCAAATCTCATCGCAGTATTCGGCGGTCCGTCCGTTGTGCTGCACTTTGACGGAATACGCATCGCGGCAATGGCGGTTGTTATTGCTGCAGTTAATCTTGCCGCATCAATGCTGTCAATGTGTCGCGCGTTACGCACGGAAACAGCCCGTCTTTCTGCTGAAAGTTAAGAAGGCATGTGCGGAGGGGGAGACGTCCCCCTCCAAAAGAAGAAGGAGAAAATAGAAGATATGAAAAAGGGAAGATGCTTGCTCATCGTTGTGTTGCTTTTTTTGTTGATATGCGGATTGACGGCGCAGGAAAGCGATTACGAGTCGGTGTTTTTGGCGGCTGACCGGCTGTTTCCGCAGGAGGCGAAGCTGACGTTGACGATGCAGAGTACAAAAAAGGGAAAGGCGCGCGATAAAGTTGGGTTTACGTGTTATATGAGCGGGACGGAAAAATATTTGCTGATTATGGAGTATCCGCGGATTTTGCAGGGACAGCTGCAGCTGCGGTCGGGTGATGTAATTTATTTTTACAACAATAAAGTTAATAAGATGAATAAGATGAGTGCGGCGGCGGCGTTTATGGGAACGTCGATTGCGCAGGAGGATATTATGAATACCACGCTGTCGCGGATGTATCGGGCGTGCGGCGGAAGTGAGCAGACGGTGGATGGGATTGAATGCCGGTGTGTGGAGCTTGAACCGACGGTTTCCGATGCGGCGTATAAAAAAATTTTGGTGTATATCAAAAAAGAGGACGGAATACTGTTGAAGCGGGAATATTTTTCGTATAAGGGCGGATTGATCAAAACGATGCGGGTGCTGGATTCGCGGGTAAGCGCGGACGGGTACGAGTTTTTGAAGGTTGCAACCGAGATGATCGGGAACTCAGGCGAATCGACGGTGTTGACTTTTGAGCGGTTTGACCGCACGGTGGCGGTTGATCCTCGGCTGTTTGAAGTGCAGCGGTTGAAGTATATCCGCTAGACGGGATTCAAGGCCATGAAGCGTATAACGATAACGGAAAAACGCCGGATTGCGGGGATATGCTGTGCGCTGATGACAGCTGTTACTGCCTGCGTGCTTTCTGCGGAAGAGGCGCTGCCGTATGAAGAATCAACATCGCTGTATGAAGAAGTGACAACGCTGCATGAAAAGACCTCAGAATCCACTGTACCGGAAGAATCTGCGCAGCCGGAAAATGAGATGCGTTCTTCTTTTGTATTCGGCGCTTCGGCGTTTATCAAATGGCGGGAAAAGAATACCAGCTATATTGCCGGCAAGTATAAAGATGCAGGGAATTTTGACGGGCAAGCCGGCGGCGCTCTTTTTATCGAAGGCAGCGCGCCGTTTATCGCAAACTATTACGCAAAGCTGCTTTTGACGGCGCCGCTTAATACCGCAGCAAACGGACAGACTGAAGGGCATATCGTATCGCTTGAAAAGATATACTTTAAAAGCAGGATTACGGATTTTTTATACCTTACCGCGGGTAAAACGGAGCTTGATACATTCAGACGGTTCAAAAAGCCGGTCGGGCTTGCCGCTCTGGAGTTTCTTGCAGGCGATTCGTGGGCGGTTACACTGCTGCCGTATTTTATCGAAGTGAAGGACTGGAAGGATGTGAGTTTTGCCTGCGGCATCAGCGGGGATTTTATCGAATGGGCGGTCAATGGGCAAGTGTATTGGGAACAGCAGCAAAACTGGATCGGCGAAGTGCAGGTGCAATATATTAGGGATTTTTTTACGGGAACGTTGTCCGGAACGGTAAAGCAAAAGGCGGACAACCGCTATTTTACCGAAACGGGAGGCCGCTGGCATGCAGCTCGGGAACGGAACGACCGCATGGGTAATGCTTTCCCCGTATACGGCGGAGTGGCAGCCGAATGCGCGTTTACCTTCCGTCCGGTAAGTTTTTCAGTAGGGTACGAGTTTTGCAGCGAAGGTTATACCGCGCAAGAAGCGGATGCCTTTAAGCAGGCAGTTTCGGTTCAGTCTGCATTTGCGGAAGGGTACCGCGAGGAAGTATTCGATCCTCACGTACTGAATGCTGCATTCACGCTGCACGATACGGTTATTCCGAATGTAACGCTGAGTACGGAATACCGGCTGGGGCTTCCGCTCATTGGGCTAAAAGCTATTCACCGGCTTGAATATGCCGTCAACCGGTATTTTACGGTTGAGCTTATCCATGAACTGCGCTGGTCGCAGGACGGAGGTGGTTATCGGCTGTTCAGCCCTTTCCGCAATAGTGTGCAGGTGGGTGGTCATATTCACATATAACCGTTCGTATGTAGTTGTGCAGCATATATCGGAGGAATGATGATAGTATTGAAGGATATCGGTAAAACGTATAACAGCGGGGGTGTACGCTTTTGCGCATTGCAGCATGTCTGTTTGACGATTGATGAAGGAGCCTTTGTTGCCGTCAAAGGGCCGTCGGGCAGCGGGAAGACAACGCTCTTGAATATCTTGGGGACGCTCGACTCTCCTGATAGCGGTTCATATCTTTTCCGCAGGCGGGAGGTTGGCTCATTGACGCCGAAGGAGAAAAACCGGTTCCGCCGCGATACGCTGGGGTTTGTGTTTCAGAATTTTAATTTGATTCCCGAATTAACGGTGTTTGAGAATATCGAAATCCCGCTATTGATTGTCAAAGAACGGAACCGAAAAGAGCGGGTATTGGCGGCGGCGGAAGCGGTTGGGCTTACCCGGCATCTAAAACACCGCCCTTCGCAGCTTTCCGGCGGGCAACAGCAGCGGGTGTCGATTGCCCGTGCAGCGGTTAAGCGCCCTGCGCTGATTCTTGCCGATGAGCCGACAGCCAATCTCGATTCAAAGACGGGCAGCGGGATTATTGCGCTGTTATCCGAACTGCGCGCGCAATACGGTACGACGATTGTCCTTACTTCCCACGACGAACACATATTACAAAAGGCTGACCGCTGCATTGCCTTGCACGACGGCATAATAGCGGAATAACAAGTGTGCCGTTTTTGCTTTTTTTCGGTGAGTTAGTCTTTTATACAATTATCCTGTATAAAAGAATGAGACTACAGTTTAGCAATATTTTCTTCCAGTGTCATACTGTGCTATCACCCGGTATTCCATTCTTTAATCTGCTGAAGAATTTCCTCTTCCATCCCAGCACCCGCTGCTTCATGCCGGCGATATCCAGCACCCCTAAGGCAAATCCTTTGCGCACCAGCTCAGAGGGAACATACTCGTCGTATTTGTCAAAGACGGGGACTTCCCTTTCGTACACAAGCTCCAGCGGATCAAAGTTTTGTGCGGCTTCTTCGGCAATAATGCGATAGAATTCTTGTGCGCTTACCTGCATGGTAAACTGTAGGTAGTACGGTCTGGACGGACTCAAGCCTTTGATCCCAAGCCGCGCACCGCAGCGGAGCTTGAGAAAACGTTCCAGCGCAAGAAAGGCATAGCTGCCCAGCTGAGGAAAGAGCGCCCACATAGAGCCGCCGAGGGAAATGAGCGGGTGAGTGTCCATCCCTGCCTTGCTGAACGTATTCCGCGCTTCCTGCAAACGGCACACGGCATGGCGCATCAGGTACGGGTAGCTTTTCCGTTCGGCAAGGACAGTATGCATCCGTTCCAAGATACGGGTGTGTATATCGCCTGCCACATCACCGAAATACGCAGGGATATTCCCTTTTACCAGCGTGCAGTATACCTCGCGGCGCTGGTGATCCACCTCGTCCACTGCCCACACCCTGCCTGCAATGGCTATCTTCTCGCCCGCAGGCGGCGGTTTGACGATTGTTCCCAGCTCTTCGGAACCGGAACGCACCGTGTATTCGATATTTTCTTGGAACACTACATAAAACTTATAATTGTTGACAACCCGCTCTCCGGTAATCCCGACAATCAGCCCGCCGTTTTCCGTGCGGTTGATATGATCAATAGTGATAAGGTGCCGGAGCAAGGTACGGAAGTCCTCCTGACTGATGCGGCGGAATACCGACAGGGTCAGTACTCTGGAGGCCAGCTCCGCCGGTGTCATCTCACCTGAGGAGGCAAGCGTACTCATGGTCTGGTGATAGAGCAAGGAGAAGGGCAGCTTTTCCGTGCGCGGCGGTTCCACAAAACGCTCTTCGATATAAAGCTGAACAAGTGCAATCCCTTGAATGAGATACCACGGAATCATCTCCGGCAGCATTGCCCGCGCTTCGGGATGATCTTCCCGCATAACAAACCACATTTCCGAAGGAGTGCCGCGCCGTCCGGTACGCCCCATACGCTGTAAAAAACCGGAAACGGTAAAGGGTGCATCAATCTGGAATGCCCGCTCCAGTCTCCCGATATCAATCCCCAGCTCCAGTGTAGCGGTAGCGCACACACTGATGAGCGAATCGTCATCCTTCATTTCTTCTTCCGCACTTTCGCGGTACGAAGCGGAAAGGTTGCCGTGGTGAATTAAAAAGCGGTCGGGTTCGTGGTTGACTTCACAGTATTGCCGGAGGTGCTGGCATACGGATTCACACTCCTCGCGGGAATTGGTAAACACGAGGCATTTTTTACCGCGGGTATGCTCAAAGATATAGCCCATCCCCGGATCGGCAGCCTTGGGTGCCGTGTCCGCGGCGGGTTCTACCGTAAGCGCTTCGATCGTAATAGGCCTGCCTTCGTCAGCTTGCGGCTCCGTATTGAAGAAGTGTTCCATCGAAAGCCGCCACACTTCTTTGCCGCCGTCGCATTTGGGGATAACCGTTTCTCTCCCGCTGCCTGCAGCAAGAAAGGCTCCCGCTTCTTCAGGGTTACCGAGTGTGGCGGAAAGCCCAACCCGCCGGGGATTGCAGCCCGCAGTCCGGCAGACCCGCTCGATCAGGCAAAAGGTTTGCCCGCCGCGGTCGGCACGCAGCAGGGAGTGGACTTCATCAATGACGATAAAGCGTAGGTCATGGAACAAAGAGGGTATTTCGCTCTGCTTGGTGATCATCAGCGCTTCAAGGGATTCCGGGGTGATCTGCAAAATCCCCGCCGGTTTACGGAGCAGCTTCCGCTTTTGACTCTGCGGCGCATCCCCATGCCATCGCGTTACGGCGATTCCCGCTTCCTCGCAAAGCTCGTTCAGTCGCCCGAACTGATCATTGATGAGCGCCTTGAGCGGAGCGATGTACAACACTCCCACCGAGGCAGCAGGCTCTTCGTATAAGAGGCTCAAGATTGGAAAAAACGCCGCTTCGGTTTTGCCGGAGGCGGTGGATGCCGTCAGCAGCACATTGTTATCGGTATTGAAAAGAGCATCGCCCGCTGCGTTCTGCACCGCGCGAAGCGCCTGCCAGCCGGAGCGGTAAATATAATCCTGTATAAAAGGGGCGTATTGATTAAAGATGTCCATTGCTCTGCTGCGCACTCACCTTAAATCGTAAACTCGGCATAGTTTTCATCGGTGGTGTCCGATACCGCATCAGACTTTGCGTACGAAAATGTATCGGAGTTTAGTAGCTCGATAATGCTCATTCCCGGATTTTGGTACAAAATATCCTGTAGCTCGATAAAATCTCGGATTACTTCGCGCGGGGTGATATGCACATCGGCGCCGATTCGCTCATATTCAATTTTGATAAACGCCGCCAAGTCGTTCGTGGTGATTTTCTGCTCATAGCCATAGAGTCCTGCGTGCATCGCAGCGAGTTTTTCACAGAGGATCAGCATTTCTTCCGCAGTAATCGGGTCAAGCCGGATTACCGGCGCAAGTAAGTCCCGTGCACCGGGCTTGGAAAACTTCCCCTCTGCAAGACGGGAGCGGAGCGCCTCGTAGCTGTACACACCGCGCCGCTTATCCTCTATTGCCTGCGGTGTCGCCCCCATGATAATACCGAGGTATTTTGCCTTTCCCTGTAAAGTGTCGTTGTACATGGTGAGGAGTTTTTCGTAATTGTACTGGCGCGTGATGGAGTTGGGAACTTTATAAATATTGACGAGTTCGTCAATCATAATCATCATGCCGGAATAGCCCGCCAGCCGGAAAAATGTTGCAAAGAGCTTGAGATACTCGTACCAGTCATCATCCGTAATAATGATATTGACACCGAGTTCTTCCTTTGCTTCACGCTTGAGGGCATATTCGCCCCGGAACCACCGTACTACTTTTGCTTTCGTTTCATCATCGCTTTTGAGGTACGCATGATAATAGGCTGAAAGTAATTGAGCAAACTCAAAACCGTGTACCAGCTCGCTCACCGAAGCGGTTACCGCGTAAATCTTTTGATCGACACGCTTAGTCAGTGCCGGGTCTCCGGGTTGAAGCCCGCTTTCTTGCAAGGCTTCACTTTGCACGCTGCTGATCCACCGCTCCAATATCAGCGTGAGTGCACCGCCCTCCGGTTTTGTCTTTGTGGAAAGATTCCCGATCAACTCACGGTAAGTTGCCAGCCCCTGCCCCCGCGTTCCTTGCAGTCTCCGCTCCGGGGACAGGTCTGCATCCGCAACAATGAACCCGCGATCCATCACATAATTTCGGATAGCTTGCAGTAAAAAACTCTTCCCCGCTCCATACCGCCCGACAATAAAGCGGAATGAAGCGCCGCCTTCGGCGATAATATCAACATCATGCAGTAAGGCTTGGATTTCGTTTTTTCTTCCGACAGTGATATAAGGCAGCCCGATACGGGGCACAACACCGCCTTTTAAAGAATGCAATACTGTCTGCGCAATCCGTTTCGGAACTTTTCTTTCTGATTCGTTCATGTTATTTCATCTCCCACTATCCAGGACAACCGCATACGAATATTTTAAGCAGTTGTCTTCATTTTGTGCGAAATTTTTGAGAAAATTTCGCACAGGCTATTTTAAAAGCGTAGGGCAATCGCATCAGAAGTGTAGATCGAATTCCGCAAAATAATAGGTTGGGCAACCATTTGAGATGCAACGTATCGAAATTCTGGTTGAACGGCCTATTATTTTGCGGGGGATTTACAATAGCCTCTGATGCGATTGCCCTATTCCAATATCCCGATAATATCATCACGATAATCTTCCACAAGGGTAATTGTTTTGCCGTCGCATTCTACCACCGTATCGCCGATAAAATCAAACAAGGCCTCGTTGATAGCATCGGCGATAACGCTCGGCATTCCGTGCTGTGCTGCAATCAATTCCTGCACCGGCTCTCCGCGGAGCAGCATCCGCAACAGCTGCATTTGCATACCGTCTAACGGAACGGATGTATTGGACGGCGCTGCTAGAACTGCCGCTGCGGATTGTTCAGATGCTAAGTGCGGAGACGCGGCAATGGACAACACAGCGGCTGTATTCTTCCGCGCTGCTGAGTTTTCTTTTGTACGCTTTTTTGAGGCCGCGCTCTTGCGGACGGCTTTGTTTACAGCATTGAATTCTGGCGTACACTCTGTTTCTTCCTCGGTTAACAGGTTGTCTTGAGTTTCAAGCGCATCCTTTCTGATTTTATCCAGACCTGAAAAGTCAATCGAGATCTTAGGACGCGCCGCCTCGAGTTTTGCTTTCCGATCCGCCTCAATAACCGCTTCTATATAAGGTACCGCCCACGCCGCTTCTTTTCGCTCTTTTAGCGGATGTCTTATTTTCAGGTATAAGCGCAGTCTCCGGTCTGTTTCTTGTAAAAGATTAACGATCCTCTTTCTATCGATATCGTAGTTTTGATGCGCTACTTCATACCATTTATCTCTTTTGAAAAGATACGTGCGAGAGGGATTCAGTTTATACGTGACGGACTTCCTTTTTTTACTATTGCTATAATTATCATAGTAGAATGTGGACTCAAGAGGGCGCCATTCCCGTGCGCTTGGGATTCCGAAACAGAGTTGAAAAAGAGACTCTCCATCTTTTCGATATTGAGCCGAAGCAAGACACCATACCGCTGCAAAGAAGTTGATAGCTTCCGTCCCATGCTCTTGTACCAGCTTCGATTCGGCCGTCTTCTTTCCGCCGAACACACAGAGCGCATTAAATACTTCCTGCGCACTGAATTTTTCCGGATAGCGAAGAATTTCAACTGCGGCGTCTTTTTCCAGCATGTCGCTGTCTGCATACTTACAGGCAATATCCGGAGCAAGTCCGTTCAATACCGCAAGCTCCAGCATCCACCTGTGAAGTCTGCCTCGCAGGTATCTATCACTAAACCCTGCATCGATATAACCTTTTTCAAATTCTTCCATTTTATGAAGGCTATCTTCTACCGATTTCGTTCCTATCCCATTGAGCAGCTCATACAGATACATCGATACAAACGTTTCGCAGTGCTTCCGATAGTTGCCCTTCCGCAGCTCTGTCCGCCACGTAAAATATCCGCGCAGCTGAGCCAATGACAAATTATGGTAGGTCGGCCAATAACAGGTACTGACTACTCCATCCCATGGAGCATTATCTTCATAGTCCTCCATGAATTTTCCCTGCACATAGAAATTTTTGCATATCTGTCTGAACGATCCGCTTCTGTATTGATAGAGGTTCTTCATCCTGCGGATTTGCTCCGGGACATGCTGTTTTGCGTTTTGCAGTCCTCTCATATCATCACAGGGCGGTTTTATTGCGAGTGTCTGCCCGGAAAAAAGCGGCGCATCGTGATATTGCACCTGTTCGCTGGCGGTGTTCTCAAGAACTACCGTGAAGCCGCTTTCTCCATTGAAGCTGCCTGCGTTGTCTATCATCTGTTGAAGCGCTGTCTTTAAATATACCTTTAATTCCGATGTATCCATGATAACTCTACACTGTATTAAGTCCTCACATTATTGCAGGACATATCCGACTCATACTACGCTATGGTAATAAAACACGAAGGATTGTCAACATATTTGGGGATCCATAGCAGGGTAAACGCATCAGGTAGATCTGGTTAAGCAGCCCCAATTATTCTGTGGGAATATTCAAAAAACATCTGATGCATTGACCTTCTTGCCCATTTTTTCTTGACCATTTGCGATTCCGTTAGTATTTTCTATTCTGTTAAATAAGGAATAAAACGGCAGTTCAGCCGATAGGCAGATAAAGCGCCGGATACTTTGAGGAAGGGAATGACAAAAAAACACGGAAAAAACCATGAGCAGGCGTGCGAAACTCACTCGACAGAGCAGAACGGTATGAACGCCGAAGCCGGTACAAAGGCTGCGGAAGCGGACACGCACGGCAGCGGTACGGGAAATGCCGAACGGCATACAGCGCCGGAACAGCAAACCGGCGATCAGGCACAAGGAAATGAGAGTGCCGGAAAAACCGCTCAGCATACAGAAGCCGCGCAGGAAGCAAAAAAAGAGCCGTCCGATGCCGAGAAGCTCGCATCGCTTGAAGCAAAATGCAGAGAATTGCAGGATCAGTATCTGCGTAAGGCGGCGGATTTCGATAACTACCGCAAGCGCATGATAAAAGAAAAGCAGGAGGCAATCGATTACGCAAATACGAATTTGCTTACCGACCTGCTGCAGATATTGGACGACTTTGACCGCGCAATCGAAGCGGGTAAAAAAGCCGGAGAAGAAAGCGCCGCCGCTTTTATGCAGGGTGTGATGATGATTCGGAGCGGTTTAACCTCGCTGCTAGAGTCAAAGTACGGATTGCAGTATTACGAAGCGCAGGGGCAGGTTTTTAACCCCGATATCCATGAAGCGGTCGCAACGAACCCTTCAACGGAGGTTACGGAACCGACCGTCGGAGCGGAACTGCAAAAGGGCTATAAGCTTAAAGAACGGATTCTCCGTCCGGCAAAGGTTATGGTATTGATGCCGGCGCCGGCGGAAACAAAATAAGATAATCCTTATATTAAGGATCAAACAAACGAGGAGTTTTTACTATGGGAAAGATTATCGGAATTGACTTAGGAACAACCAACTCTTGTGTTGCAATTATGGAAGGCGGTGAACCCGTCGTTATCGCAAATGCCGAAGGAGGACGCACCACACCTTCGATCGTCGCATTCAAAAAGGATGAACGGATTGTCGGTCAGCCTGCAAAAAACCAGATGATTACCAATCCTGAAGGTACCATTTATTCGGTAAAGCGGTTCATCGGTCATCGGTACAGCGAGTTGACCGACGAATTAAAACGGGTTCCGTATAAAATCGTACCGCAGGGAGACGATGTCCGTATCGAAGTGGACGGCAAAAAATATTCAACGCAGGAAATTTCGGCCTTTATCTTGCAGAAGATGAAGAAAACTGCAGAGGACTATTTGGGCGAGCCGGTAACCGAAGCTGTTATCACAGTCCCTGCATACTTTAACGATGCACAGCGCCAAGCAACCAAGGATGCCGGTAAAATCGCCGGATTGGATGTAAAGCGTATTATCAACGAGCCGACCGCTGCTTCGCTCGCATTCGGTTTTAACAAGGATTCAAAGAAAGAAAAGGTTATCGCGGTATACGACCTCGGCGGCGGTACCTTCGATATTTCAATTTTGGAATTGGGCGACGGTGTGTTTGAGGTTAAATCCACCAACGGCGACACTCACTTGGGCGGCGACGACTTTGATCACCGCATCGTAGAATGGCTCGAAAAAGAGTTTAAGGCGGATCAGGGAATCGACCTTTCACAGGATCGTATGGCACTGCAGCGACTCCGCGAAGCAGCTGAAAAAGCAAAGATCGAACTTTCCAGCCGTGCGGAAACGGAAATCAACCTCCCGTTCATCACCGCCGATGCGAACGGTCCCAAGCACTTGCAGAAAACGCTGACCCGTGCAAAGTTTGAGCAGATGACCGATGATCTTTTTGAGCGGACAAAAGAACCGTGCCGCAAAGCCTTAAAGGATGCAGGGCTTGAAGCAAGTCAGATCGACGAAATTCTGTTGGTCGGCGGTTCAACCCGTATGCCTAAGGTTGCGCAGATCATCAAGGAGATTTTCGGGAAAGAAGGTTCCAAGGGTGTAAACCCCGACGAAGCGGTTGCGGTTGGCGCAGCTATCCAGGGCGGTATCTTGGGCGGCGATGTCAAAGACGTATTGCTCTTGGACGTTACCCCGCTTTCGCTCGGTATCGAAACAATGGGCGGCGTGTTTACTCCGTTGATCAATCGCAATACCACCATTCCTACCCGCAAGAGTCAGGTATTCTCTACTGCAGCTGACGGACAGACGGCGGTTTCAATTCACGTCTTGCAGGGTGAGCGCGGTATGGCAAGCCAGAACCGGACGCTCGGCAACTTCGACTTGGTCGGTATTCCTCCGGCTCCCCGCGGTGTACCGCAGATTGAAGTTACGTTCGACATCGATGCAAACGGTATCGTGCACGTTTCCGCAAAAGACCTCGGAACCGGTAAAGAGCAGCACATCCGCATCGAAAGCTCCAGTGGCTTAAGCGAAAGCGAAATCGACCGCATGGTAAAAGAAGCGGAAGCCAATGCCGAAAACGACAAGAAAGAGCGTGAAAAGGTTGAGGTGCGCAATGAAGCTGACTCGATGATTTACCAGACTGAAAAGACCTTGAAGGAAATGGGCGATAAGGTGAACGCCGCCGATAAGCAGCGCATCGAAGAAGCTGTTGCGGCCTTAAAGAAAGCGATTGAAGGCGGAGATACCGCAGATATCAAGTCCAAGACCGAAGCGTTACAGCAGGCTGCGTATAAGATTGCCGAAGAAATGTATAAGCAGCAGGGCGCTCAAGCCGGTGCGGCAGGAGCTGCCGGAGCAGGCGCTGCGGGCGGTACATCCGAAAGCGGCCCCACCAAAGGAACAGCCGACGATGTTGACTACGAAGTCGTAAAAGACGAAGATAAATAACAAAGAGGTTTTCCTTTTATTTATGCGAAATTTTCTTGAAAATTTCGCATATTTTTTTTAAAATAAGGGTAAGCACAACAAATAAATAGACGACGGAACCAAAATTCTATAGGCTGTGAGACCATTTGAGCCGCAACGCGGCGAAACTCTGGTTGAGCGGCCTATAGAATTTTGGGCATATTAAGATATCGTTTGTTGTGCTTACCCTAGGAGCTTATTTTGGCACAACGAGATTATTATGAGGTATTGGGCGTAGCAAAGACCGCTACCGCCGATGAAATAAAAAAAGCCTACCGTAAATTGGCAATTCAATATCACCCCGATAAAAACCCCGGAAATAAAGAAGCGGAAGAAAAATTTAAAGAGGCGACTGAAGCCTACGAAGTGCTTATTGACGACAAAAAACGCAGCGTCTATGACCAATACGGTTTTGACGGTGTTAAAAATATGGGCGGAGGTTTTGATCCATCCGCATTCCAAGGTTTTGAAGACATCTTCGGCGGCGGAGGCGGGCTTTCCGACTTGTTCGAAAGCTTATTCGGCGGAGGCGGCTTTGGAGGATTCGGCGGGTTCGGTTCATCGAGCCGCGGTTCTTCACGAAGTAGCGGCCCCGCGCGAGGTGCAAACCTCCGGTATGACTTGCAGATCGATTTTACCGACGCTATATATGGTAAAAAGATTGAAATACAGTATTCACGCGACGAACATTGTTCTGAATGCAAAGGTTCCGGCAGTGCAGGAGGCGGCGGGCGGAAGATGTGCCCCGACTGCAAAGGCACCGGACAGGTACGGCAGAATACGGGCTTTTTCTCCATTGCGAGTACCTGCCGACGATGCGGCGGCGCGGGAACCATTATTGAAAACCCGTGTAAAAAATGCGGCGGTTCCGGCTTAGAGCGGAAAAAGCAAAAAATTATCATCACAATCCCCGCCGGTGTTGAAGAGGGCAAGCGCATCACCATTCCCAAACAAGGAAACGCAGGTTCAAGCGGCGGCGATTACGGCGACCTCTACGTATTCATCTTTATTAAGCCGCATCACTTGTTTGAACGGCACGGGAACGATTTGTACTGTGTAATTCCCATCTCGATGACGCAAGCCGCGCTCGGAGGAGAGATATCCGTAAAATCGCTGGATGATAAGCGCCTAACGGTAAAAATTCCCGCCGGTACGCAGCACGGCGATGCGCTCAAGGTGCGCGGAGAAGGTGTCCCCGCAGCAAGCGGCAGAACCGGCGACCTCTACCTCAAGGTAATCATAAAAATACCGACGCGGATATCTTCCGGCGGTAAGAAACTACTCAGCGAATTTTCTGCAATGGAAGGTGAAAATACGGCGCCGGAGATTGTGCCACTATCCAAATTATGAAAAAATTTTTAATACTAGTAATGTGTATTCTGCTTTGTCTGTGCTGCACGTC
>NZ_CALHGC010000259.1 GCF_938029485.1 uncultured Treponema sp.
ATATTTTACCCAAAAACGGAAACGGAACTCTATAATATATGCAAAAAAGCGCATACTATTAAAGCTGTTCTCCATGATAAGACTGTTATAGAAGGAACCGTATACGGTTTTACATGGGCGGTCAACAACGAACCAGAAATAGCAGATATTGATATAAAGCTTGCAAATGGGCAATTAGCCGGAGCCTTTTTAGACGAAATAGAGAGCATCGAGGTCTTAGAAGGATAAGAGGGAGGTGTAGGATGTCAGATAAGCTCTTAACAAAGAATTTCAATTTTATCGGTTTTGGCGTATTAAATGTTACGATGGTCGGCAGCGGTGCGGAGCTGGCATTACAGCTGAAAAATCATATATAGACCTTTTGCTATTCTTCTATCTGCTTCGCAATTTTATCAAAATCGATGCCTATATCTTTAACGACTCGAATAACATCCCTAAGAATATCGACAGTTAGCGGCCATCAGCTTCAATATTGATAATACCAAGCGCTTCTATTTCCTTTTGTAGCGCTGCCCTATCAGTCTTATTCATGTATTACAATCCTTACCCATCCCGCAAAGAACCTTCCAGAAAGACAGCACAGTCAAACTCGTAATCATCTTTTTCAGAGGAAATGCCGACATCTCCGAGTATTTCTTGTACGCGCATACAGCGCCGGAGTGCGTTACAGCGTTCACGGTAGTCGTATATTCCTTCCTCGTCAAAAACTGCATCAATATCGTGCTGGGAAGTGCAGGTATTGAGCTTTTCAAGAATCCGGTTATCAGCTTCACTTAACGGCTTTTTTACCAATCCTAACTTTTCATAGAAGGGAGTAAGCCGCCAATAGCCGGTGATAAAATGGCAGAGCGTAAATTCATACAACTGCTCATCTGTCGGAGGCGTTGAGGGGCTAAAAAAATAAGACGGCGCATACATCGCATAGGTCAAGTACCGCTGCTTTTCTTGTATATCAGTAATGCCGAAGTGAACAAACACAACGGCTATTTGTTCTGTGCTTTTGCATTCCCGTAATGCCCCGATGATGCGCTTATCAAAAGTCATTTATGTTATTCCTTAATAATATTTGGGAAAGATATGCCCTTACATCCAAAATAAGGAACTTTGATTTTTAAGGGTAAGGGCGTATCGTTTGTACGTTGTAGTTCAAAGTTCTTATTGCATTATAAAACCGTACGGCAACTGTAAAGTAATACTTGACAGTTGCGCTTTCATATTCAGACTCTAGGGAGGGCGAAAAAGGCTGAACTTAAGCTTTACTGCGTATTTCATGCCTGTTATTACTCCGATGATTAGCAGAACTGCAGAAAGAATGATAATAGTAATCGTCCTGCGATGGAGTTTATCTTTTTGTTTATCAATGATCGCTTGCTGATCCGCTATTTGCCTTGCCGCCTCTTTTTCGTATGCGTTGTAGGATTGCCGTAAGCGCTTCAAGGTCTGCCTCTCCGTCTGTAATTGACTGTTTAAGCTGTTCGCTGTGCTCTCGGCTTGCTGCAATTTCTCGGTTAAGCTGTTCGCTTTCAGTTCTTGCGCCTTCAATCGCTCCGTTAAGGCGTTCGCTTGCAATAGCAGATTCTGCCTGCTTATCTGCAAGTTCTCCGAGATTTTCTCTAACTGTATAAGCTCCGCTTCCGTTATTACGTATTCCTGCTCTTGTGCAGCAGCCGGAAAGGGTAAACAGCCATAAACACATAAAACAAGCAATAAAAGCATTTTTTTCATGCATCATTATCTCCCTTGCATAAGCTCAAAGTGTGGGTTATCCCAACCCTTACCCCACACCTGTCCGTATCCCCCAGCGCACCAGTCAAGCCCGCATTCTTCGCCGATAGTGCCGATTTCTTTCCATACCTGCTCCGGTGCATTCCACCAGACACGACCCTCTTTTACCGGCGCAATATCAACAGCATTGCCGCCAAAATGCCTTGACTGCGTCGTCTTTGTTACAATGCGCTTATTTTCCGCTTCCGTTAAAAGGTACAGCCCCGCTTTTTTGCGCAAGGCGTTCACATCCTCAAGCGGCTTGCGTCCTTGTGCATAATAGGCAAGCTGTGTATCGACCGTTCGCTCTGTTTCAAGTACGATAACCGCTATGCCGCGCTTTCTTAGCTCTGCTAAAAAATCTCGTGTCCGTTTTGCCAGCTCAGGCTTGAGCCGATCAATATCCCGTATTGCAGCCATCTTTAAACCTCCTAAAATCTGTTAGTCGTTGTATTTTTCTACGAACTGTTCCAGTGTCATGCATATACATCCTGCTCTATACATAATGCTTTCAGGTACCCGATATTCTTTTTGATGGGATAATCAATACAGATTTCTTTATACTCCGGTAAGAGAAATGCCGATTGTTCAGCCTTATACATTGCAATTTTTTCTTTTATCCGTCGTCCGATAATCCGTATCATTTCATCCGCCCACTCATTGACGATGCGTTCTATCTGCGGGGCGATTTCTTTCCATGAAGGATACTTTTCAACGCCGCACGGAACAGCGTAAATCTTATTTAAAAAATGCTTGTAGTCAGTTTCGATACGATAGAGAATGTCGGCGATATAGCCTTTCCGTTCTGTTGCCGTAAGGCGCTCCCGCATACAGTTATAATCGACTTTTTCTTGCAATACGTCTTTTATCAATTCAACAACAGAAAGCATCGGCATCTCGCATTTTACGAAGGGTAGAAAGATTTCTTTGATTGTGCCGTTAATCCGGCGTATTACCCGCCGCTCGTCTGCCTTTGTTTTTTCGTCTATTTCTCCAGATTGACGGAATAACTTCTTGCGGTATTCTTCATCATGGAGCCGGTCTTTTTCTTTTTTCTCTATATCCGCTTTGAATACCTCTAGCCTACCGTCTACATTTTTTTCAAGATCACCGACGATAAGACTCTTATCATCGACGTCAAGCTTCACGCCCTTTTTTATTGCTTTATGCAACAAAATAAAAATAAGCACTGCGATAAATGCTATGACAATCCATCCTGCCAGCGGAATGTTTCCTGCCTGTTCCATAAATTTCAAAAAGCCCCTTTCTTACTTACAAAGTGTTATCAGCATAAAAGAAAAGCAATACGTAACGCAAATCAGCAGAGATAAAAATAAATTTTTTAAATATTTTCTTTTTTTTTACGTTCAAAATTTGTGTTACGCACCCACAATTATTTACAATACCAACCGTACCACAAAAAGAGGTGATGACATGGGGAAGTCTGGAAAAAACACATATACGCAAAAACCGCTTTTTACTGATCCTGCGCAAACTCCGTTTGTATCGATTGAGGCTGTGGGTGAAATGCTTTCCGAAGTGGAAGCAAAGACAATAATGAGCCGCATTCGCTTAAATCCGCTTGCGACACCTGAAATGATTGCAGCGCTCAAAGGGGATGTCGATCCGCTCGACTGTATTTTTGCCGTTGAATACCGCAAGAGTAAAAGCGGCGTTGAATATCTCGATGCTGCGTATGAACACATTGTCGAAACGATTTTGACCAGTGCGGTTTTTATTCCTTCCGGCTATGGGCATCAGTCGCAAGAAGCATTTTTCTATGAAGGGAGAGATCTGTACGGAACGGTTATCGGCGCATTGCTCGATAAAGAGGCGGGGAAAGTCTATTACCGCATTATTCCTGATAAGGGAGAGCACGCGGAAAAAATCCGGCGGTGGCTTAAAAATAAGCAAATCAATGCGGTGTCTATTTGGGGCATTCCGACCTATGCGGATGAAAGGAAAAAGACAGTTATTGATTACGCCTTGCGCTCTGTTGATTTTGTGCCGCCCTTGTCTGAGGGACAACATAATGAAAGCGCAATCGGGCAGATGGCGGGTATGAGCTTTAATGAGCAGGAAAGAAAAATCCGTGATGCCTTGCGAGAGCGGTACAAAGACTATGTTTTTACGGAAGATTTTTATGATGATTATGTCATCGGTGAATATAAAAATCGGTTGTATAAAATTCCGTATAGCATACAAAACGATACGGTTATATTCGGGGCGGCTCAAAAGGTGCGTCGCGTTGTTGAATATAAACACGAGGAGGTAGAAATGGAACTGACAAGTATAGCAAATGATGAGCTTACGGCAGAAATCGCACGGAGAACAAAAACGGGGCTTTTGTCTGCTCAAGCCGTTGCAGGGGAAATGGGGGTAAAACTGGAAGATGCTCAAAAGATGAAAGACTTGGAAGCGGCTTCAAGTGAACTTGCCGAACTCAAAAAAGCTGCCGGAGAAATGGCGGTTACCGATGCGATTGCTTTTGCCAAAAAAGCGAAGGAAGAAGAAAAAGCGGAGGCGGCAAAAAAAGCATTTGGCGAAATGGTTGAGGCGGTTAAGGCAGAAAAAGGCCTAACCAAAGACGGTAAACCCATCGGTGAAATGGCTGCAATGGTCGATAAATTCTGTCATTTTGAAGCCGGTATGAGTAAAGCGCAAATTGCCGGAGAAATGGATCGCGTAATGAATGATTCGGACATTCAAAGGCTCGTACAAGGGAAAACCGCAACTACCCCGGTTGGTCAGATGGCTGGTGCGGCCGCAAAAAGTGAGCCGGAAGTGTACAAAATCTAAACGAGGAGGTGTGATATGACAGGAGAACACAGGCTTTTATCAGTCAATAAAACGGTTGCAATCGCAGATGTAACCATTCCCGCGGGAGGAGCGCAGACGCTTGATAATCACGGCATTGTCTTTGTCGGAGACCGCGCGGGGGTTGTGCTGCAAAAAGAAGCCGGCAATCAAGTAACGGTGTCTTTTGACACACAGCGGGAATGGACAACGGAAAGCTACGATAGCGCCAATTTGCCGAAAATCGGCGAAAAGGTATATCTCGGCGCTTCGGACGGCAAGCTCACGAAAACCGCAAGCGGAAATAAGCTCGTCGGTTACTACTGGGGAACGATTGGGGGCGCGGCGCTTTTTTCGCTTCACGCATAAAAGCAGGGCGTACATGACAAGGAGGAAAAAGAAATAATGGAATTTATATCACCTGAAACAATCCGTATGAAAAATGCTACGGAGAAAAAACAGATGTCGCTGCAATACCGTGCGCCGAAGGTGCCTGCCGGTGAAATGGCAATAGAAGATACCGGTGCCGGTACGCGATCTGAAATCTTTACGCGGGAAATGCTTGCGCGGGCGGTCGACTTACCGTCAGGAGAAATGATGAGTGTAGAAGATTTGCATAAGTTTGCAAAGCAAGCCGTTCTTGACGTATCGCTCGGTATGGCAGAGCATCCTGCCCTTTATCCCTTCATTTACGAAGAGATTAAAAATGCCGATTTTCCCCGCACAATCAAAGTGATGGAGCTTATCGGAATGCGCGCTGCATTCGGTATTACCAACGATGGAGAAAGTGTGCCGATGGCGGATTTTAAATTCGGTAAGCTCGATACGGTTGATTTTAAGACGTTCGCTGCCGGTTATTCCATTTCACGCGGCTGGGTAAACTTCAATGAATTTTGGAAATTACCGCAAGCGTCAAAAGCGCTCGGTATTGCGCATAATGCCATTCTTGACCATCTGCACCTGTCGCCGATTATTACGCATTCGTATACCGGAGATGCTGTTACCAATAAGGTAACAACCGGCAGTACCGACCTTGAGAATGTATGGCTTACACTGCGGCAAGGGCTTAAAGATGCCCTCAAGCGTACCAATGCAGGCGGCTATCGGATTCGTCCGACTATAGCCCTTTGTAACTCTGTAACGGCGATGGATGTAGAAGCGGCAATCAAAGGCTTATTGCAAAAAGGTACACAGCTGGGGCAGCTTGCGCAGATTCAGAGCGTTTTAAGTTATGACGGCTGGACGGGTGAAGTCGGCGGAATTAAATACGAGTTTAAAGCTCCGGCTGATAACGAAGTGTATTTAATCGTTCCGAAGCGGTCATTTAAGGCGCTTGTAAAAGAAGATTTAACGCACCTTGAACAGCGGGGAAACATTCTCACCCTTTCTGAATTGGATGTTGTCGAAACCTTTACCCGTTGCGCGGTTGCCGGTGTTGCAGATGCCGTGCATAAGGTAAAGCTCGCATAAGGTTTTAAAGAGAGAGATGCACCGTTTGTTTCGTCTCTCTCTTTGATGATAGATCGAGGAGATGATATGGGAAGTGAAAATATTACCTTACGCATAATGAAAACCGCTAACGGCTGGTATGTTGAGCATGAGGCAAGTGATGCAACGAACAGTTATG